>CAZHJH010000014.1:3567-18641 GCA_964533475.1 uncultured Methanosarcinales archaeon | reverse complement strand
AGCCGAATAAGAGAGACCTTAGTAGCGACGCATGCCAAGTCCGGGACGTGAGCGTTTCCGGTGGGCAGGCAGCCCCTGTCGCAGTAACGAACGTTAAAGTCGAATCAACTCCTCAAAAAACGATTTTTCGCATAACCATAAAAAATGTGGGTAAAGGAACTGTACTCGATCAAGCCGTCGTTAACGAATGCCTTGATAGTGATGTCGTGTTCGCAGACACAAACTGGATTGACCTTGACTCTGTGCGGCTTGGCCTAGATGATTTCTTGCAGTGCGAGCCTCCAAATCCAGTCAAGATGTCTGGGGGAACCGCTACTGTCGCATGTACGGCAGATCGCATTGTAGGAACAAGCGCGTACAGCAGCGTGCTTACTGTTGTCCTCACATACGGCTACCGCGAAGACATTGAGCAGAAAGTTCAGCTGAGAAGTACGATTTAGATACGCGACTTTTCTTTAGTCAATGATTTTGTTAAGAGAGTACTCGACAATACCTTGAGCGCCGGCTTGTTTGAGCCGTGGAATCGCTTCCCTGACAATTTTTTCATCAATAATGACCTCAATAGCCACCCATTCCTTGTCGGAAAGTTCAGCAATTGTGGGGCTCTTCAATGCAGGAAGTAAAGACATTAACTGTGAGAGGTTCTTCCGCTGCACATTCATCTTTAAGCCAACCTTACTTTCAGCGGCAAGCGCCCCATTCAGCAGCATAGCGATCTCTTCAATCTTTTTCTTCTTCCAAGCATCTTCCATGGATTTCTTATTTGCAATAAACCTCGTTGTGGACTCTAAAATCGTGTCTACAATACGGAGCTTGTTGGCACGCAGCGAGGAACCTGTTTCCGTGAGCTCTGAGATCGCATCTACGAGCTCAGGGACTTTGACCTCCGTTGCCCCCCAGGAGAACTCCACATCGGCGCTGACACCATGCTTACGCAAATACATACGTGTGGTGTTCACGAGCTCTGTAGCTATCCGTTTCCCCGATAAATCCTTCACTGAAGCAATCGGAGAATTTTCCGGAACTGCAATCACGAGCCTAACCTTGCCAAAGCCCGTCTTTGCATAGACAAGATCTGCAACCTCATAAACCTGTGCTTCGGTCTCCATGATCCAGTCTTTTCCAGAAAGCCCCGCGTCCAACACCCCCTGCTCAACATACTTTGGGATTTCCTGGGCGCGTATGAGCAAGCACTCGATCTCCTCATCATCGATACTCGGCTTGTACGAACGCTCGCTCACATGAATAGAAAAACCGGCCTTCTTAAATAATTCTACCGTTGCGTCTTGAAGGCTTCCCTTTGGAATGCCCAGCTTGAGTTTGTTCATAGGATCTCCTTAAAAAAGCAGGACTTTTTTCCTGTGTGACATGTTGGACCAATAGGCTCTGCCTGAATCAACGCAGTGTCGTCGTCACAGTCCATATATATTTTCCTGACGTTTAAAAAGTTGCCAGACGTCTCCCCTTTTGTCCATAGCTCATTACGCGCCCTGCTCCAAAAGGTCACTTTCCTTGTCTCTAGTGTCTTTTCCCATGCCTGCTTGCTCATAAAACCGACCATTAAAACGTCTTTTGTTTTGAAGTCCTGAACCACCGCTGGAATCAACCCATTCATCTTTTCAAAGTCTGGACTCATATACTCGATAAACCCGGTTTGGCTTATAAACCTTATCCTCCCCAACAAGAGCAACAGAAAACTTTATATACGCAGGACTTTTAAATGGGCTCATAAAAGGAGGGACATCATGAAAGCATACGCTATTGTCTTTACGATCTTCCTATTATTCATGGTCGGTTGTGCCAGAGAAGACCGCACCGGAGCTGATCAAACCCCATTTGCGGGCGGTGTTGAAGGCCTTTCCATGGAATTCGTGCGCGGGGCTCCCCCAGATGCGATCTTTGACAATGGCGGATTCCCGTTCAGCATCACCGTGCTCATTGAAAACTTGGGAGAGCACACGGTTAAAACGGGAGAAGGCTATCTTGAGGTCACAGGCATTAATCCGCGGGACTTCGATAAGGGGTCTCAGGCTGATTTGCGCGAAGACATTCCCACAGAGATTGATGGCGTCGTCAAGAATTTTCAAGGAACCGTCCTTTTAGGCGATAAGATTGACATGGGCTTTGATGACCTTAACTACATCCCTCAGCTTCCGGGCAATTTCCTGCCCACGATCAGGGCAAATCTCTGCTACAATTATGAAACCCGGGCAACCGCAGAACTCTGCGTGAAGCGCGATCTTCTCACAAACATTGACACGAAAGAAATATGCTCTGTCAGCGGGGAGAAAATAGTGTATAACTCCGGAGCTCCTATTCAAATCACGGCCGTAGAGCAGAATCCGGCAGGTTCAGACAAGATCCAAGTATTGTTCACGATCTCCCACGTCGGATTTCAGGATGACCGGTTCTTCAAGATTGACACAGAATGCGATGACGTGCAAACAAACCGCGACAAGGACCTTGTCTGGTTTGAAGTGATCTCAGATCTCTCTGGGGCGCGCGCAGACTGCAGTGGGCTTAGGGAAGCGCTTGCAGATGGTAGTGGAGGGTTCATTGAACTCACGAACGGGGCAGACCAGCAAATAGTCTGCAGTTTTGATGTCACAGGAGTAGACAGCGTGTATGAGACCCCTGTGCAGATCAGGCTTGCTTACCGCTATTACCAGTTCATAGAGAAGCCTATCCTCATTAAGGATGTTTCAGTCTCGGATGAAGAGTAAATTACAATATTTATAATGCTCAGTGTGGGGCCGGGGCGCTTAATTATTACATCAAATAATGAAGAATAGATAATACTTCACAATGAAAATTTTAATTTTTTTACATGGAACAAGCATTATGCACAAAAATGCAGAGGGAAAGCAAAGGGAAGAAAGAGTAAAACAGTCGATACAAAGAGAGCCATCGGTTTTAGACTATGAAAATTATGTGCCTATTGGAAACGCGGTTAATAAGTTAAAGGGGTGGAAAAAGCAGGGAGCTACGATTATTTACCTAAGTTCTCACGAGAAATATGCGGACGTTGAAAAAGATAAGGGGGTCTTAAAAAGATTTAAATTCCCAGTCGGGGATGTTATTTTTCGACAAAATAATGAGCAATATAAAGATGTTGCAGAAAGAATTGTTCCTGATATTTTAATAGAAGACGATTGCGAGAGTATTGGTGGTGAAAAGGAGATGGCCATTACTTATGTAAAACCTGAAATAAAAAGACGGATTAAATCAATAGTCCGAAGAGAATTTGAAGGGATTGACGCGCTTCCTGATGACGTTAACGAACTGATGCAGCTCTGAATATATTTATAATCCTTTCTTTGCTTTTGCTGATGCCGTAGCTTCTGCAGGCTCTTCAAACGTTACGTTAAACTTCTGGAGCATTTCATTCAACAGCGCGCGCTCCGCATTTTCCTTCGCCTGAAGCTGATTGCGCAGCTCGGTCGTGAGTTGCCTGAAGCGCTCAAGGTCAGAACCGAGACGCAATGTCTCCTTTGTATGCTCTGTGACAATATCCTTAATGCGCTGCTCATACCGCTCTTTTTCCTGAGCAACAGCCTGCAAGATGCGCTCATCCTGCTTGCCAACGAGGATTTCATGCTCTTTCAGTCTGAGCAGCAGTTTTCTCATATCCGCCTCTTTTTCACGCAGTGTTTTCTCAAGTCTCTTGACTCTGTCTGTGAGACCAATAACTGCCTCCTCAAGTGGTTTGCGGCGCTCCTCAAGCAGCATGAGCTGCTTTTCTTTTTCCATGAGATCCGTCCTTAGGTGTGCTTTTTCCGTGATCATCTCGCGCATTTGCGTGTCCATATCGACAATACTATCCTTCGCTTGAAGCAGCTCTTTCGTCTTCGCAAGAAGCTGCTCATCCGTGACTTCAGTCTTTTTAAGCCGGAGTTCCTCTTCTTTCGTGAGCGTGGATACGATCTGGTTGAGTTCGTGCATCTGCTTCTGAGCGGCCTGAAGGCGCTTATGGGTCTCTGCTTGCTCAGCCTCTTTCTGCAAAAGCTCTTGCCGTACATCAAATATCGCTTTGCTCAACACATCAATACGATCATCACGCTGACCAAGCGCAGTCTGTTTGAACTCCTCTATCTTTTTTTGCAGATCCGCAACGAGCATATTATTTTTCTGCAATTTTTGCTCAAGCTCGATGTTCGCATCTTGAAGGGCCTGAGATTCCTGATTAATCTGCTGCAGGAGTTTCGCCTCATCCAGAATCGCTTCCTTTTCCCAATTCTTTTCGTCTATCAAAAACTCACCTGTGATTTTTTGGAGATTCTAAAAATCTCCGATGTTTATCATCACTCATAGCAACGCAAATCTCGCAAGCAGCGCCTCGAGCTGCACGAATTCATCACTCCCTTCTGAAATCCTGAACTCAATTTCTCCGCAGGCCTCTATGAGGGATGCCTTTTTCCTCCCTTCCAGCGTGAGTTGAATGATTTCCTTCTGAATCTGCTTGACCATATCATGGCCGCTCAGGCCATAGCGAAGCATTGTGTCGAGCAGTTTCTTCCTCGCCGCAATAAAGTCGCCCTTAATCGCGGTCTCAAGGATTTCCTTCACTTCCTTGGGCCTCGCGACGGAGGCCATCGCGTGGATAAGCTCTGCAGTGATGGTTTTGGACATGGCTGCGCAGCTTTGCAGGATATTCTCAGCTCTTCTGCAGTCACCCTCACACACTTCGTACAGCGCTTGTTCGGCGCTTTTATCGATTTTAAGATGCTCTTCCTTAATAATCTTTTCAATCAAAGGAAGCAATTCTTCCTGAGGAAGCGGCTTAAAGTGGAACACCGCACACCTGCTTTGGATGGGATCAATAATCTTAGAAGCATAATTCGCGGAGAGAATGAACCTTGTCGTCTGCGCGTAGCTCTCCATCGTTCTCCTGAGTGCCTGCTGGGCCTCCCGAGTCAGCGCATCACACTCATCTAGATAGATGATCTTGAACGGGACATCGCCAATGGCTTTTGTTCTTGCAAAATCCTTGACCTTATTTCTGACAACATCAATGCCCCGCTCGTCACTTGCGTTCAGCTCAAGAATATTTTCTCTCCATGATTCCCCGAACAAGGAGCGGCATACTACAAGAGCCAGCGTTGTTTTCCCAACTCCTGCAGGCCCTGTAAACAGCAGATGGGGAATGTTGCTCTGCTCCACAAGCGCCTGGACACGCTTGATGATCTCCTGTTGACCACGTATCTCGGCAAACGTCTTTGGCCTATACTTTTCCGTCCAGAGTGCAAATTCCATAGATTCCCCTCACACACAGAATTCCCGGCTTTTAAAAGCTTTGCCGTTAAATAATATCCTCTTCAGAAATAACCATGAAATCGCCAACTGCAATGACCGCGCTGAACGGGATGAGAATCTTACCCTCTTTGTCCTTCTCGAGATCGAGCTTCTGACAATAGCCCGTAGGATTCACAAGAACCATATGCATAAGCTCTCCAGAACGTGCCTCAAAGATGACATCCCCAATCTCACCGAATTTTTTACCGGTTTTGCTCACAACCGTCTTTCCAATCAGTTGCTTCGAAAACTTCTTCTCCTCTTCAACCATGCATGTCATCGTATTGGACTGATTATATAAATCTTTCGAATTCGTAAATCCGTTACTCTTCTCCAATGAATATATGAGAATAGGTATGTGCATGCACTATCAACGGAGGTATTTTATATGAAAAGCAGTCTCGGTACGCAATGCATCGGCTTCAGGAAATTCTGCAACGGAGAAAGCTGGATGCGGCTGTTTTTCTTCAATCATCGCGTGATGATCCCAATATTCAATACCTTACGGGACTTGACATGGAATTCTGCGCCCTCGTCATTCCCGCACGGGGAGCAGCGCACGTTTTTACTGCGGGATTTGAAGTTCCCCGGGCGCGGAAAGTGTTTCGCTCTTCACACGCCACGACACAAGCCTCACTTGGCAAGGATCTTCAGCCGTATATTGGCAAACGCACTGCGGTCTGCTATGACACATTGATAGTTTCATCTCATGCGTTTCTCAAAAAACACTTCAAGACAACACTTACGGACATTTCATCAGAACTGCGTTCCCTGAGAATGATCAAAACAAACAAAGAGATTCGTGTGATTCGTGCCGCTTGCAGAATCACAGACGAGCTTTTCACGCTGCTCCTCCACGCATGGAAAACATTCAGAACTGAGGTTGATGCCGCGCTGTTCCTGGAATCCGAGATGCGCAGGCGAGGTTGTGAACCCTCATTCCCAACGATTATCGCATCTGGAAAAAACAGCAAGACACCTCATCATCATACGACCACACAGCGGTTGCGTAAAGGATTCTGCGTGATTGACTTCGGAGTCCGCTATAAAGGCTATTGCTCTGACATGACGCGCACGATCTATATGGGAACTCCCACCGTGACAGAAGTTCAGAAGTATGAAGAGGTAGCCATGATTCAAAAGGAGATCATTCATTCACTGCGACCGGGAAAGCCTGCACGGCACTATTATGAACGGGCACATGGAGCACTCGGCAAGGCGTTCACGCACGGGCTCGGGCATGGCATTGGCGTGCAGGTTCATGAGGCTCCGATCATTAATGGCACGAGTAAGGATGTCTTTCAAGAAAAGATGATCTTCACGATAGAGCCGGGAGTTTACACCCCACACTATGGCATTCGCATCGAGGATGATATTCTGCTTATGGCGAAGGCAGAAGAACTCACACGCTCTTCCAAGCGGCTTATACGCTTATGAACACACAAATTCTGTGAGCAGACGCACGGGAACTCCTGTCGCGCCATACTCATAGTATTGTCGTTTGGTTTCTGCAAACGCCGGACCGGCAATATCCAGATGCGCCCATTTTGCCTTCTTTACAAACTGCCGTATAAACTCTGCGGCTGAAAGCGCTCCTGCCGCCCCTTTGGGAAGTCCAACATTCTTAATGTCCGCATAGTCGGACTTGACATGCTCCTTCAGCTCATCATAAATGGGGAGTTGCCAGATGCGATCATCCGTAATCTGAGAAGCTTTGAGCAACGCGTCCGCGAGCTTGCGATCATTCGCCATTAAACCAGAATATTCATACCCGAGGGCAACGATACAAGCGCCGGTGAGTGTGGCAATCGTAATAATATTATCCACGTCATACTTTTTTTCTGTGTAAGCCACGGCATCCGCGAGGACAAGCCTTCCCTCCGCATCCGTGTTTCCCACTTCAACTGTCTTTCCGGTGAAACTTGTGATCACATCTCCGGGTTTATAGCTTGAAGAGCCAATCGCATTTTCCGCAAGTGCCATGACAAATAAGATATTGCGCTTTGGCTGGAATGCCAAAATATTTTTCAACGTAGCGAGCACAGAACATGCTCCGGATTTATCATCCCGCATCGTTTCCATATACCCTGTGGGCTTAAGATTCAAGCCGCCCGTATCGTACGTTATTCCTTTGCCCACAAGAGCGGTATATGCCCCTTTGCCCCCCTTGTATGCAACGATGAGTAACCGCGGGGGGGTTTTGCTGCCTTTATTAACGGCGAGATGTAATCCCAGCCCATGTTTTTTCATTTCTTTTTCCGTAAGCACTTCAATGCTAACATTGCGATGCCCTTTTATTAATGCCCGTACGTGCTGCTCGATAACGAGCGCGGTTGCAAGATCGGCGTTCTCGTTAATCAGCGATCTGCTATAGTTAACCCCTTCATTTATGGTAACATACCTGCGAATGTCTTTTGATGTGATCAGTGAGACTGCTTTGTCCACGGTCTTCTTTTCTGATACATACTTTTCCCACTTATACAACCCGATCATGATCCCATCTACGGCAGCCCTGATTGTCGGGTCATCCTGGCTATGGAGAACAACTTCCATTGTTGAAAGTTTCTCGAGCTCCGGCGCCTGCAGCGCGGCTTTCACGTGCACACGCAGCTTCTCAGGAGTGCACTCTGATCCAAGGCCAAGCAGAAGGACAACGCCCTTTTGGACAAAGCACGTGAGTACCTGTTTTTCATCGGCCGTGAACTGCACCTTTTTCGCGGCATCCAGAACGATAGGCTTGATTTCCTGCGGTAGTATCCGTTTTTCCCATTGGGTCTTCGTAATAAAAATTATGGTAGCTTGCTTCGCAAAACTGGGTTTTTGCTGGGTAACGAGTCTCATGCTCCATTTTCTCCTGCGGTGTTATATAAATGTTGTGAGGAGAGGAAACAGCAAGGTTTTTAAATCCGGCGGCATTTGAAAGGTGCATGGGGAATCACACTCCAAAAGAAGAGGAGAAGGATATTATTGAATCGGTCATGTATAATTACGCTACGAGCGTTCCTGAGCTTGAAGATGAGAACAAGATGCTCAGGCAGAGCGTGGAATCACTTAAAAAGGAGCTTGACCGCTTTAGAAAAACTCCATTGCTCGTATGCGAGGTGCGCGACGTCCTCACGGAAGGGGTTCTTGTTCGTCTTCAGAACGGAAACTCGTTCCTTGTAGATGTCTCAAACGACTGCGAGCCTTTGGTGCCCGGCGATCAGGTCTTAGCGGAGCAGAAGAACCTTACTATTCTCAAGAAGATCACGACATCAAGCAAATTCGATGTGGAAAAGTTTGTCATTATTGAGCGCCCCAGCACGACATGGATTGAAGTCGGGGGTCTCGCGTATCAGATTGAGGAGATCAAAGAGGTTATCGAGCTCCCACTTAAGAAACCTGAGCTGTTCAAGAAAATAGGGATTACTCCCCCAAAAGGAATACTCCTCTATGGGCCGCCGGGGACGGGAAAAACGCTTCTTGCGAAGGCTGTAGCAAACTCAACAAAAAGCACGTTCATCGAGATTGCAGGCAGCGAGCTTGTGCAGAAGTTCATTGGCGAGGGCGCGAAGCTTGTCAAAGAGATCTTTGACCTCGCAAAGGCAAAATCGCCAAGCATTATCTTTATTGATGAGCTTGACGCGATTGCCTCCGTTCGCGTAGATGTTGGCACTTCGGGAGAACGTGAAGTCCAGCGCACATTCATGCAGTTGCTTTCTGAGCTTGACGGATTCAAAAACCTCGACAATGTCAAAGTCATCGGATGCACGAACAGAAAGGACATCATCGATCCTGCGGTTTTGCGTCCGGGAAGACTAGATAGGCACATCCATGTTGACAATCCGACAAAAGAGGGAAGAAAAGAAATTTTCAAAATCCATTCTAAATACATGTCCCTCGAGAAAAATGTTGATATTGACCGACTGCTTGACAAGATGGACCTGTTTTCAGGAGCGGAGATTAAGGCGGTATGCACGGAAGCGGGATATTTTGCCATACGCGCGAATCGCTTTAGGATCAAGCATGATGACTTCGCTAAGGCCATTGAGAAAGTACGGAGAGATGAGAAGCTCGAAGGCAGAGATTATATGCAGATGTTTGGGTAAGTAATTTTCTTAATTATCTTTCGGCTGGAACACAGTGGCGTTCCCTTAGGTCTGGCATGGGCTGACCCGTTGAATACAGATTTAAATTGACATATGCATTACCAAGATTAAACTCAAGGCTCTTTTCTTCACGAGCGGGACTCTTAACACCTAAATCCTGTGCATGACGTTGATCATTGATAACAGCCACTTCCGGAACCACCCCGGCGGGCAAAATGCCTTGCTCCTGAAGGTACGCTATGGGGTTTTCATAGATTTTTATAGGAACAGGAATCTCGTAACTTATATCGAGTTTTTCGCCCGCTATGGATAAACTGAGAATGCTTGGGTGTCCGAACATGGCGCGTTCAAGATCTCCCAACAGCGGAAACTGCCTGTGTAAAACTGCCCGCAACATCGCATCCCTTAGAAGCTCTTGAACATTATCCGTCATACAGCGACAGGTATATTCGGAGTATAAAAACATTATGAAGATGAAGCATATGCTCCGCAGTTACTCACGCTCATCATCGGCTTTCGCCTCTGCGGGTGTTCACGACGTCATCGCATATGCAAAGATACAAAGCGTTACGTGTTTATAATCTTTCTGTCACACAATGCGCGCGTCGAGACATACTCTGAAAACCCAAGGTCTTTGCTGTCCACAGCGCACGAGTCTCAGTATTTTATATCTTCTCTTCACGCGTTTACATGCCGCGGCAAGCTCGTTCTCCGCTTTTTCAAATTCGTCTTCGCGAAGAAAATCATAAAAGTGAAGCACTCCCTTCTTTTTCGTTGCCTTGAGTGCTATGTCGAGGAAGGTTTCTCCGCCCTTCGGAAGCGGCATGCAGACGCGGTCAAATGTACGCTTGAGCTTTGGAATAACCGTGCGCACATCACCGCAATAGAGCTTCACATTCTTTAGCTTGTTCACTTGAATATTTCTCATCGCGAACGCGTGGGCTGCAGGGTTCTTCTCTATGCCCACAATCTCCTTCGCCTTTGAATGTTTCGCGATGACGCAGCAGTACGGCGCAATTCCTGAGAACATGACGAGAACTTCTTCTCCGGGCCTGACAAGATGAGCAATTCTTGCTCTCTCTGAACTGAGACGCGGAGAAAAATACGTTTTTTCCAAATGCAATTCGAGATGGACCCCGCTTTCCTTATACATGGTCGTTTTCCTTCGTTCTCCCGCGAGAATTCTGTACTTCTGCAGCCGGAACTCTCCCGTATGACCTCCTGATTTCTTGCACACGACTCGGATGTTTTTATGCTGAGCCAAAATTGTACGGGCAATGAGCTTTTCCTTCTTAACAAGCACATCACGAATCTCAATAACTGCAATATCCCCCACAATATCAAAGCTCTTGACCATGCTGTTAAGCTCCCGCTCTGATAAACGGTGTTTGAGAATAACTTTTATTGTTTTTTTCATAATGATACTCGCGCGGGATTAATATTCATGATCATAAGGCCTCAGAAGAACTGCCTCAGTCCAGATTGCTTATGCTGCAGCTGCAACTTGTCGAGCGCATTTGCAACGCGCTCGGGAGAGAATTCATGCTCGCCAACCAGCATCTTTGTCACCGCATCCCCATCAATGCTCTCCCAGTGGATGCGCACGTCCTTTGTTACGGGCATCGAGACAATCGTGTCGTATACCTCCTTCCAAGAAGCATCATGCTGCCATGGTAGGGCTTGAAACAGCGCGTCATATCTGTTGTTGTACTCTTTAACCAGCTTTAACGCGTTTTTAGGCCCAATTCCCTTAACGCCGCCCGGGTTGTAATCTGTGCCCACAAGAATCGCGAGAACAATGAGCTGCTCTTGAGAGATTCCAAGCGCCCCCAGCGTTTCCTTGAAGTTGATCATTTCAGGATGAATGCTTTCAAAGATTGGGGAGTTGGGACGCTTGCGCTTTCCCACTACAGACAGGTTGCGCACTAACCTTGGTGTTCCGTACAGCAAGCTATCAAAATCCTGAGACACAGACGCATAGACATGGCCTTCCCGAGCAAGGGCGGCCGCCTGCGCCTCTCCTTCACTTGGAGCCTGGATGATGGGAATGCCCAGTGCCTGCACGAGCTGCTTGCTCTCTTCGACCATACGTTTTGACAAGACTGCCGTTCTCGCAGCATATTTCTTCATGCCTTCAATATCCTGAGCTTCCTCTGCGCGCTTAAACTGAACAGCAGCTTCCTGTTTTACAGTACGCCTGCGGTCCCTCTCTAACTTTTTTAACTCAGGCGGTTTTCCATCAAACACGTATACCAATTGCAAGTCTTGTTCCAGAAAATTTGTAGCTCGCGAAAACAGGCCAACGAGATGGCTCGTCACATTCCCTTTGCTATCCGTCAATAATGAACCATCGCGAGACCGGATCGTCGTTAAGAACTGATAGAGCATATTATATGCGTCAATCGCCAAGGGCTTGCGCGCAAGCTCCTTACTCTGAATCTCATGAGACTGAATCAACTCTTTAATCGCAAGGCCCATACTAGAACGCAGAGAGGGTTATACTTTTAAAATCTTTCTCCAAACGCTCCGTAACCTTCTTGCTTGCTTTTGCCTTGGAGAGCAATAAGACGGGAAGCTTCCTCAACTGGCCTTTGGCAAACGCACTTGTGATCTCGGCTTCCCCAAGCGTCTTCTTAGCATGGCCAACACACAGATACGCAAGCATACCAACAGGCGTCGGAATATGGATGATGCACTCCTCCTCCGACTTTTTTTGAGGAGGAATGTACAACACCACCTTGATCTGCTTACCCTCAAAAAAGGACTTCATCTGACCAAGAAGGCTTGAAGGAGGAGCTTCAGGAAGCACTGCGAGGCTCTGCTGGGGAGCTACGTCGGGAGCTGCAACAGACTCAGGGGTAGATACTTCTACGGGTTTCGGCTTCTGCTCAGGAGCACGCTGAATGATCTTAGGTACGGGCACAGGCATAGGCCTCTGAACTGGCCTCGGTGCTGGCCTTGGCTGTGGTTTTGGCATTACGGGAGGAATAGGCTTTTGCGTAAGCGCTTCCCCCATCATCGAAGCGGGTTTAGGCCGCGGGAGAAGCCCAAGCTTTTGCTTAATCATAAGCTCTGCATCATCATTCGGGAGCAGATACCACTTCCAAAAAATTTCTGTCTGGTTGTTGTATGTCACTTCCAGAGGAATGGCAAAGTCTTTAATCTTGCGCATAAGAAACTTCATCACGGGATTAAGCTCCTCCTCACGAGCGATCTTCTGCTGGCTAAGGAGTGTGAACGCGGTTTTCTCCTTCGGATCAAGCCGATCCGAGAACTTCTGCAATTGAGCTTCCTGTCCTTCAAGATAATATAATGGAGTTCCTCCGATCTTAAGATGGCTTACTTTCACTTTCTTCTTCGAGCTCAGCTCAGAAAGAATAGCGGAGGTCATCATGAGGTCTTTATGAATGTCCTTCGCGATCTGCGCGGGAATAATTGGGCCGCGCACTTTCATCATGTCAAGAATCTGCTGGTCAAGCATACCGAGAAGCGGGCAGCGGTGGTTTAAAAGTTTTTATATGACAGACTATCGGTTTATGGCCTGAGCCACTTCACTTCATAATACGTAACATCATTCTCCTCGTCGACGATGCATATCATCAAACGCTTCTTCGTGGAGTGCGCCACCCGGTTTTTGGCGGAGAAATCATGCCACGTCAGCGTTGAGGATTCCTTTACGGGGTATACGATCCACCGCGCGTGGTCCTCTCCGGGCTTCACGCCGCGGTCATACACCCTGAATTCAGCGCCAAACTTCAAGGCGGTTTTAACAATATAGCCGCGGTTGCGGATATCCTTGAACACACAATACCGCGTCCAGAGCTCTTCCTCAAGCTTCTGCGCCTTTTTTAAGAACGACTCAAACGAAAGCTTAGCGTTTCTCGCGTCCACAATATCGAGTTTGCCCTTTTCCAGCAAGTATAATGCCTCAACGAGGGAAAGCTGCACTTTTCCTTCCTCGAGCAAAACGCCATACCTGCTCTGATTAAATAATTCCCGGGCCTCATTCGTACTCTCGGTTATGACGCGCTCCTTGAAAAAAACGCCAATGACCTTTTTCTTGTCCTTCTTGACATCTTTAGGCTCTTCCGGCTTTTTCGTCATGACACATTAAAATGGGGATTGCTTTAAAAAGCTGTGGTTTTGCAAAAGCATTATAAATGAGATCAGCGACTACAACCCGCTATGGAACTCATCTTTCTCGGCACGTCTGCGATGGTGCCTACGGAAACGAGAAATCACACAGCGATGCTGCTGCGCTTTGAAGGAGAGGGAATACTCTTCGACTGCGGGGAAGGAACACAAAGGCAATTTAAGCAAGCAAAGGTGAGCATCACGACGATAACAAAGATTCTCATCAGCCATTGGCATGGTGACCATGTATTTGGGCTGCCCGGAGTCATACAAAGCCTGGGCATGTCGCAATATCAAGGAACGATTGAACTCTTTGGGCCTAAAGGCACAAAGAAGCATATGCGCCAGATGTTCCAGGCGTTTGGAATTCAACCGACCATTCCGATTACCATTCATGAAGTCAAGAATGGAGTTATCTTCGAGAATGATACGTTTCTCATCCAAGCAGAAGAGCTTGATCACAATATCCCGTGTCTCGGGTATGCGTTCATAGAAAAAGACGTGCGAAAGATCAACTTGCAGGCAGCGAAGAAGCATGGAATTCCGGAAGGGCCCTTGATGGGAAAACTCCAGCAGAATAAAAGCATTCATCATGCGGGTAAAGTGATTACACCTGAAGAGGTCACGTATCTCCGCCCCGGAAAAAAAATTGCGGTGATCCTTGATACGGTGCCATGCAGCGGGGCATTGAAGCTCGCCCAAGATGCAGATGTTCTCGTGTGCGAAGCTACGTACACGAGCGCGCTTGAGGAGAAAGGAGAAGACCGCGGCCATATGACTGCAAGACAGGCAGCGCAGCTCGCGCAGCATGCTCATGCCAAAAAACTTATCATCACGCATTTCAGCGCGCGCTACACGAGCTTCGAGCAGCTTGAGCATGACGCTCGCGAGCTCTTTCCAGAAGCTCAATGCGCGTATGATTTCCTTAAAGTGAAGCTCTGATGTCTCATAAATCGAAAGGGATTAACGCGGAACGAGAACTCATTCACCTCTTCTGGGCGCAGGGATGGGCCGCTGTCCGCGTTTCTGGATCTGGATCCATGAAATACCCGAGCCCGGACGTTATCGCGGCAACCCGATTAAGAAGACTTGCCATAGAATGCAAGTCAACCAAGGATGAACACAAGTATATTCCTAAAGCTGGCATCGAACAGCTTAAAACATTTGCCGGAATCATTAATGCAGAGCCCTGGATTGCGATCCGCTTCAATGCTCTGCCTTGGTATTTTCTCATGATCGAGGACATGCGAGCAACAGGCCAGAACATGATGGTAACTGTACGTGATGCCCAGAAGAAAGGGCTGCTATTTGAGGAATTAATCCGTCGGTAAGTGTTCTTATTGTTGAGTGGGAATACACTTTTTGTGATGGGGTCATAATTATTTTGACTGGGTAAAATAAGCAGATAGGAAGATAAAGTAGTTGGTAGATCATGTTTTATTCGTTTTTTAGTATAAATAAGAGAGCTTTTTGCTTTTTGTCCTTTTTAACCTCCTAATTTTACTAATAATAAAACCAAAAGGTTTATAAGTTGGAAGTATAACAGAAGAGGGGGTAAGA
>CAZHJH010000014.1:957-3557 GCA_964533475.1 uncultured Methanosarcinales archaeon | reverse complement strand
CACGTCAAAACTATACCGTAGAAGTAGTTGTCCCAAACATGAAGACTTCAGATAAACTCATCGAGGAAGTGGTACGTCAGAGCGTCGGTGTAGAGATTGTGCCGCTCGTGCGCTACCTGCGCAATCGAAAAAACGTATCTGAATTCAAAATTGCAGAGGGCATAAAGCAGGAAGTCAATATCACGAGGAACTGGCTCTATCGATTATATGACCTTAATCTCGTGACGTTCATTCGCAAGAAAGACAAGATTAAGGGGTGGTATATCTACTACTGGACGTTTAATCCGGGGCGCATTAAAGACCTTCAGATAGACCTTAGGCGCAAACGCCTAGAAAAGCTCAGGGATCGGCTCAAGCGGGAACGCGGAAGTGACTTCTTCATATGCAAGAATAAATGCATCAGGCTCGACTTTGATCAAGTGACAGAATATGAATACAAATGCCCTGAGTGCGGAAGCCTCATGCACCAAGAAGATAACGCGGAGCATATCCTGAGCATAGAAAAAGAAATCCAAGCACTTGAAAAAGCGCTGCAGAGTTAACGCTTCTTACTCAATATCCTTTTCTCAATGATAGATTCTTCCCTCAAGATCCTATTCGCCATGCGCTCCAAATGCATTTCCATTCTCGCAACTCTGCGCTCCATGAGCACGAGGACACGCAATGAATATACAATCGCGGCAAGCACGCCAATAATAATACTGAGAATAACCGTTAGCAGCTGTTGATCAGCAAATACCATCCCATTCACCTCTTTTCAAATATGCTTCAAAGAATACAAGAGTTAGAGTATATAAATGTTGCGGAGAGAAAAGAATAAAGGATTTGACGGATTTACTTCTTCTGCTGGCTTTTGAACATCTCGTTCAAAGATCCAACAAAATACGGTGCATTTAACCAGACACCGACATCATAACTTGCAGGCGTTTTCTTGTCATCAAGAACCATGAGCAACACTTCTTTCTCATCAACGACGCACCATCTTCCAGCAAGCTGGACGTCTCGGACTTCCGCAAACTCAGCCAATTTTGCCTGGGCTTTTTGCGTTTCTTTACCAAGCGGCGCGCTGACGATGACTTTAACTCCCCGTTGCGCAGCACGCGCGAGCGCGGTTCGCAGCGCGTCTGCCTTGCGCTGCATTCCCAGCGCCGTTGTGTGAATATGAATAGACTGTTTTGCATTCTTAATCATCATACCCAGATGATCATAGAGACTAGTTCGGCCTTTAAACGCGCCAGACATGTCTCCCGGCTCAACAAGGTCAGCGCCTTGGTTGTGCAGAAGCAGGAGCTCATCAAGAATCTCAGACTTCTCGAGCTGTTCCATAAGGTTTGTACGGACATCGGCATCCTCTCTGATGCGTTGCTTCACACGCTTTAAGACCTCTTCAGGATGCACAGCAAGGTACTTTATAGGCTTACCGAGCTTCATGATGATGAATCCTTTCTTTTCGAGACTTTCGAGCACATCATAACTGCGAGAACGAGGAACATTCGCGATATCACTCAACTCTCCTGCAGTAGAAATCCCTCGTGAAAGCAATGCTGTCCAGAGCTTTGCTTCATACGAATTGAGACCGAAGTCCCTGAGTTTGTTCAAAAAATGCTTTTGGACGATCATAGTTAAGCCCCCTTATGCCATTCCTGGCTGAAGAAGGAAGTGTCGGGGTACTTTATAAATCTTTTCTTTTTTTAACTACTTGATAATAGTTACATTATGGTTGTGGGGTTGTTTTGGGATATGCGCATTTCAGGAGCAAAGTCTTTATAAAGAACATCATTTATAAACATTTATAAAGGGTGGGGGATTTACTAAGCTCCAACTCCGTGCGGAGTAGGGGGTATACGCGTATGGTTAAGAAAAAGGAAAAACCAGCAGAAAAACGAGATATTGAGATCGTTAATATCGTCGTGAGCACATCGCTTGAGCACGACATTCCTTTAGAAAAGATGGCGGCTACACTCTCAAATACGGAATATAATCCAGAACAGTTTCCGGGGCTTGTAATCAGAATCAAAGAACCCAAGACCTCTGCACTTATCTTCAGCTCAGGAAAGGTCGTATGCACGGGGGCTCGTACCATAGAAAAAGTCCATGAGTCAATCAAGAAAATCATCAAAAGTCTTGAAAAAATTAATATCAAAATCAAGATCGAGCCAAAAATCAATATCCAGAATATTGTCGCTTCTGGCAGTGTTGGTATGGCTCTTAACCTCAACGTGCTTGCTATGAAGCTTGAAAATACAGAGTATGAACCCGAGCAGTTCCCCGGTCTTGTGTATGCGCTCAAGGCCGCAAAGGCGACATTTCTCTTATTCAGCAACGGCAAGGTCGTGTGCACGGGAACAAAATCAGAGCAAGAAGTGTATACCGCATTGGACATGCTCATCGCAAACCTAAAAAAAGTCAATAAGAAATAAGCATTCGCACATCATATATGTGTGCGGATGAGGCGCTCCTGAATGGGTGTTGTATCCGCATACTTTACGGATTCTCCTCCCCCTGGAGCCAAAATTTTTACGGAAAAAGAGCGCATAGCTTTAAGAAGCTGCACAGACAAAGAGCGAAAGTATGCACGCTGAGGACATTATTAGAAAAAC
>CAZHJH010000014.1:0-947 GCA_964533475.1 uncultured Methanosarcinales archaeon | reverse complement strand
AAAACGGCAGAATTCTTTGAAGATTCTCTACGTGTCCAGCTTCTTGAAAACATCCGCAAGGGCATGAAACGTGTCGTTATTGATTTTTCCGAGCTTGCACGATTTGATCCTGGCTTTGCAGATGCACTCCTGGACAACCCGGAAGACGTGCTCAAGAACATGCAATACGCCATCGAGCAGTTTCATGACCAAGCGAAGGGTATTGAAGTCCGCTTTACAACCCTGCCCGGTTCTCAGAAGATGATGATTCGAAATATCCGCAGCAGCCATATTCAAAAGCTCATATGGCTGGAGGGTGTAGTCCGCCAAAAGTCCGATGTGCGACCCCAAGTTACCTCAGCCAGGTTTGAATGCCCAAACTGTGGTAACATCATTGGAGTCTTGCAATTGGACAAAAAATTCACGGAGCCAACAAAATGCGGCTGCGGGCGCAAAGGAAAATTTAGGCTGCTCAGCAAGGAGCTGATAGACGCGCAGGGGCTTGTCCTTGAGGAGGCGCCAGAAGACCTGGAGGGAGGAGAACAACCGAAGAGAATCAATGTACTCCTGAAAAACGATCTTGTGAGCCCCAATACTCAGAACCTCACAAATCCTGGAACTAAAGTGAATCTCTGCGGCAAGCGCAAAGAGGTTCCATTAACGGGTCGTGATGGAAGCAAGCTTACCCGGTTTGACTTGATGATTGAAGCAAACCATATTGAGGCCGTGCAGGAAGACTATATCGAAATCGCCATCTCCCTGGAAGAAGAGGAGCAGATAAAACAGCTTTCTCAGGATCCGAGGATTTACCAAAAGCTTGTGAGTAGCATGGCACCCAGCATCTTCGGGTATGACATGGTCAAAGAAGCACTCTTACTGCAATTAGTGGGCGGGGTGCGTAAAGTGCGCAGTGATGGAATGATTACCCGCGGGGATATGCACATCCTTCTCATCGGAGATCCTGGAGC
>CAZHJH010000013.1:15433-18742 GCA_964533475.1 uncultured Methanosarcinales archaeon | reverse complement strand
TATAACATTCTCCAGTCATTGTTCTTCCAATGCGGCATAAAGTGCGAAAATCACAGCGCTGCTGCCCTCTTACTCAAACACGTGTTCTATAATACGAAGATATATGGGAGTTTCTCTTGGGCAAAAGGGGAGAGAATCGACAAGCAGTATTATACTCCTCCCCTTCAGAGAAAACCCGTGACAAAAGCCTCTGCGCAGCTCTTGATGAGCACTGCAGAAGATTTTATACTTCACGTCAATGCTTATAAAAGCAAGTTAACCTTAGAAGACATCAAAATCATAAGAACCCGCTTCATAAAACATTAAATCTGATTAAACTCTCCTTGGCTTTCCCCATCGCCCTCTTCATCCACATCTGTTGGGCCACCGGCATACTCTGAGAATTTGTTGCAGACTTTCTCCTTTCTGACTTCCTCACCGGTTTTGCTAATGGTTGAAATCGGTGGGTTAAAGACTAAACAGACTTGCGTGTATTGCGTATTGCTTGCCTGCACTACTGGCGTTTTTCCTGAGCCGTCTGATTCTCCGACTTCCACTTCCCTGTCTTCCCTGAAAAGCTTAACGGTTTTTCCACCGCCGGAGAGTTCAATGTTGTACTCTAAGGGTTCTGTTGCTTGCTCCGCTCTTCGGTATCTGCTTGGCACGTTGTTCACGAACCACGTGATTTTGTACACACTCTGCTGACCGAATAATCCAGAGGTATGATTAAAGTCAGCGAATTTCGTAATCTGCCCTTCAATGTGCGCGGATGTTGCCAATGTTCCTGAAGGAGTCTCCGTGTATGCTATCGCTCCATTTTGCAGATCAACTTTGGCCGCGCATATTCTCGACGCCCAGTACTCAGTGCCTAAGTAATAGGTTGCAAACCATTTATCAACGGTTTCTCGCCATTGGCCTAACATCTCATCGCTGAAGAAGAGGCTGGAGAAACCTGATAATCCTTGGTAACCTTGGATGTTCTCAATGGCTTGGTTCCAGCGGATTTTGGAGCGTTGCTCAGCAAAGTAATCATCAATGTCTTCTTGGGAGAAACCTTCGACTGGGTCGTCTTCATTTAGTGTGTATCGGATCATATTTCCTTCGGTATCAATTACAAAATACTCCTGATCCCCATTGGGCTCGCGCACCGCAACATATGTGTCACCAGGATTATCTCCTCCTAAGGGTCTTACTCCGTACGTAAACCGGTATCCCTCAGCACTCCACCAATCACCATAAGCAGAGCCGACTCCTCCTTCTTCCCTGCCAACATATGTAACTCCCGTGTATATTGCCAGTGGCCGAGATTCACCTGAGCTCCGCGTAATTCGCTGCAGATACATTTCTGAAATTTTATTTCCATCAGCATCAGTTTCTAAAATTCGTGTGATGACATTATACCCATGAATATCGGGCGTGTTCTCACCTTCACCGACGGCTGGAGAAGCATATCTCTTGCCCGTTTCGTCAACGTATTCCATGCGGTATTCTTGGGTTATCGTGCCCGTTAAGTCTCCCTCGCCATCATAATTATTTCTGATAGATGTTATGATGTTAGAGCCCCTCAAGACATTAAGCTGTTGAGCACTGTCGTCCCCCGTATTTACAACTTGCAATCTGCCCTCTTCCCCGTTTGCAGAGCTTCTTAGCGTATTTAGCTGGGCTTGATCTAAACGGAAGATTGGGCTGTTTGTGTCCGTTTGGAGACCGGTTAATACGACATTATCGCCATCAACCGTATGGTGTGTGATGTACTCCTGATTATTAAGCCTAAATCCTGAGGTTAAGTCACTACCTTCTGCTACTACTTCCGGAGTCAAGGTGTCAACATCATTTCTGAAGTAAACAAACTCGCGTTCAATTTCATTGTAATAGACTTCATGCCCTTGATACTCGTAATCTGTCGGACTGTAGAATCCGTCTTCTATCGCAGCATCGAAGATTTCATCATCGGTCATAGTTTCAGGAAGGGGCAGATTCATTGATTCGTCATCAAACAATCCGACCTCCGGGTCTAAAGAACCCTCGGCGGGGGGATTCAGTCCAGGGTAGTCATCTTCATTGGTGGGGTCAAGATCGTCAACCGATGTTTCTTGATCTGCAGCAGTAATACCTCTATTCTGTGCATCACGAGAAAGTGTTACCTGCTCTCCATTTAATCTGCCTCCATCAACTACTAGCACTCCAAGATTTCTGCCGCTTCCCGCAGGTTCATTTTTTGGCTGTCTATATATTACTCCCGTTGTTCTATCCACATAGTAGTTGTAGGTATTGAAATCAAAATTGCCGTTACTTTGCGTAATGGCATTTTCACTATTTAATGAAACCATATTTCCCGCCATATCTCTCCTAGAGAGAAATAAACTTGGATTTATGTCAGCCGCATTCCACGCCAAGTTAGAAGGCAAATCACTATACCTCCCATCATTACCTCTTAAACTCGCTGCATTATCCTGAATTGGAGCTGCCGGGGTTATCGGTGTATCCTGAAGTGCTGCCGATTCCTGGGGCGTAGTTGAACTGAATTGTGTTCCTCTAAGAGATCTTGCACCTTCTCCGTCACCGATCGTCAGAAGTTGTCTGTCCCCGATCGTTGTGTCCGCAAGTTGAATGGAGTCTTCAGAATTCAGATTGTATGTATTCCGAACGCTCCCTTGACTGTAGTCCATTTCATAAACAGTTATTTCGTTGTTACGGGCATTGGGGTCATATCCCCTTGTATTAGTGGCCCAGTTCATAAGCTGAGATGTATCTGGGGCAATGAAATCCCTTTTTGTCGTTCCCCAACTATTCGTTCTGTAATAACCTGATTGTTGAGCTCCTTCCTCAGGATAATATCTTACGTATGAAGATGTCCAACCCGTATCAATCTCAATAAGGGAGTCATCGATAGCCACTTCTCCATTTCTCGGGGGATATGTAACGCCCTGAGCTGCTTGCACGGCAACCTCTGCCTGAAATTCGCCGCTCTCAAAATTTGATGTAGTGAATCCAACCGTATTTTTTCTATCTGAATTAAATGTGATCCCGAAGAAAACCAAAGTGATAATGACAACCACACTTATCAACCCAACCCCAAAGCTCGGACTCTTCTGCGCCATCGCCCTGCTTTCATGGCCATGGGTTTCAATATGTTTTAACCTGGCGAGCTCTCTCACGACTTCCTTTGGATGTTGAATGTGCCTGTGCTTTTTCATGTTAATTGTTCACCGTATTGCGCGCGAGCGTTGAGTCATCTCTTGGACCTTGGTTCGCGCGGCCGCTGTTTGATGATGAGGAATCATCGCTGTTTTCATCATCATCGCTTTCCTCGTCACTCTCTTCTTCAGT
>CAZHJH010000013.1:0-15423 GCA_964533475.1 uncultured Methanosarcinales archaeon | reverse complement strand
TGTAGATAAAGTCTGCCATCATTTATAAAAGAGGGTCGAGTATATTAAAGTATGGTATAGTCTATCAAGAAGAATGATATTTTTGAGCAGTATCACCATTTAAGAAATTCTTGTAGATGCTCTTCTTCAGTTACCAGCTGTTTACAAATGTCATCCTTTGTCGTCCACGCATCAGGATTAATAATCGCGCGAATCTCATTAATAATATCACCTACGAGGCTGAATGTCTTTGCAAGTGCACAAGGAGTTGCAAGCATTGAGCCCGAATATGCCTCGGGGGATGTGCAGAAGCCCCAGCAGACGAAGCTGATGACCAAACCAAGCGCGGCAAGCGGATCCATCAAAGCGTTTTTAACGAGACCCATTACATAGTCAAATAATGCAGTCCACGGTAAAAACGCGAACAACTCTCCCATCACATACTTGCATGTCGCATACTCTTTCTGCTCCTCGCAGGCAGACATGGGAACCCCATTCTGCACTGCATCTTGTAAACAGACTCCATACGCGCACTCAATCTGCCTGTACTTATCCAAGCCATATATGATGCCTGGAATACAGAGCGTGACGACTGCTAGGATGAGATTATGTTTTGGATCAAGGTATGCGGAAGGGTCTAACCCAACGAAATCTGCACTGTCATAGACATCATACACTGACGATCTCCAATTATTGACATATGTACGAGTATTTCCCAGGATATTGCCATAGCCGCCTTGCCCGTCTGAAGCGCTAACTGGACTGAGCGACTGAGGTCGCGTATACCTGCAATTGACAAAGTTGCAGAATGGCTTGCTGAATCTGTCTATTGCCTCGAATCCCGTGTTACTTCCTTCCGTGGTTGCGCACAGAGGTCTCCATACTGCCTCAAAATAACCTCTCAAAGGCCCAGAACCTTCTGTAACGATTGCTAATGAAAGGGTGATTATCCTAAACGCCTGCACAACCTTCCCAATCGTTCCCAAAATCCTGCATATATTCTCTGCCCATTTGAACAATTGCTTTAAAAACCCAATGATCTTCCATATGCCTTCTGCTTTCTTCCTTGCGTCTTCTATCTTGTCAGAGGCTTCATCATCGAACTCGCCGAGAGGCATGTTGTAGAACTTCAGCTCTATGGAAACATTCTCGACTTCAGGCGTTGTTTTAATCAACTCCCCAACTTGCGATGATATAAGGAATGGGCATGTGATATTCAGGCTGTTAATCTTATACTCGCCGGAATTCAAAACAAGCTCAACGAGAGGCGCTCGCGTATTATTCGTTGGAATCAAAGCGTCGCTTTTTAGATTCTCCCCAGAGCACTGTTGCTTTTCAACATTCATAAGCGCAGCGTTATTGCTGATCAGTTCAACCCTGCAATACACTTTCGCCTCAACATGAGGCAACACCTGTCTATCCAGCAGATCAGGAATACACGTTACCGCATGCGTCCAATAATTAGGATTAGACTCGTTATCAAGCCCGAGCACTTTCACTCGCTGAGAGATTGAAGCGTTATTTCCCGTGAAATCCCGTGCCGTAACCTTAAGATCAGCTTCATACGGGCCAGAGAGCGCGATGGGCGGAGTCTCAAACTTGCATCCAAACACACTCCCAGTGCCTATCCGCGTGCAATTGCCTTCAAAAGCATCTAGACTTTCAATAAACCGGGAAAGGTTGGCGAATGCCCGGATAGGATTCGCATCCTCAACAGTGACAGTAATGTTGAATTTATCTCCTGTAGCTGCCGTTGGAACCATCGTACCATTACGAATAGGAATTATCACAAGATCCTTTACAACAGGAGCTCTTGAATCAACGACAACTGTGGTAATCAACGTTCCAGTAAATGGATTGCCAGCATCATCCATGCTCTGACCACTAACAGATATGAAAAACTTCCCTGAAACGTTGCCAACGCTTAAATTCTCCCAGACGCATGACCATGCAGAGGAGCATGAAGTGGCCCGGACTTTATTACCCATGCCGAGATTGCTCAAGTCAAGATACACGTTCTTAAGATCCAATCCTGATTCAGTCTCTGTAACATTCACGTAAATGCTGCCCCCTCTTGAAAGGAAGCTTTGATTGCCCTGCACAGCATTCGTAAGGATTGATGTCGCGACAGGGCGTGTACTATCAACTTGAACGTTAAATGGCAGTGTTGCCTGAGCAAGGTTTGTATTCACATCTGAGGCATTCACAGGAATCTGAGAGGTAATGCTCGTGTTCGAATTAATAAGAAGCACAAACGTGCATGTATACCTGTCAAGACTTCTGGCACAAGTAGCTGTTTTTATACCAAGAGAAGGGTTAATACTTGAGAAATTGCCGCGAACACTCGTAATATCGAGCTGCTCATCTGAAATCGTGAACTTAAGCTTCAGTGAAGCGTTCCGCGGAGAAATAAAGTCCACGACATTATTATTTACGTCAAGAATCTGAACAGAATCCGTATTAATCACGGGAGCTGTCGTGTCAATCGTGACATCCCGGTTCACCTTCGCGGATTCCTGCCCAAACTTGTCAACAACGGATAATGAAAACCTGTTGAGGCCTTGGTCGAGATCTGATTGCTGGATGTTGGCGGCATTCACAGCGCTGCAACCCAGATCCTCAACAGGGGTCGTTCTAAGGATCGCGTTATTCTTGTAAATTTTCAATTCTGAAAATCCGGAGCATCTTCCCTGGCAGCCATCACACGCGCTGTCAGAGATCGAATATGAAAAGAACTTGCCAGAGCTGTTTTCCACAACAGAAAATGAGTTCACGACAGGAATCCGGTTATCGACAAACACTTCAGCCTGCCTTGTGTCAACTGCGTTCACAGGATCGGGCTGAGCGCCCTGCAACGCAAGCAAGTACTCATCATCATAATAATAGACATCATAAGCATAACGGCCGCCGGAGCGCGTATCATTACCCGTTGCAGGAACTCTCGCTGTGCATTTAAACCGCGAATCCGCGGTGCCCTCGCATGATGATGCTTGCCCAAGCGTTCCTATCCAGACCTGATTTGTAGAAATGCCATTCGTGTCCCTATCCAGGATAACCTCAATATTCGTGCCATCGGAAGCTCTTCTCACGAAGGGTATTTGATCATCGCCCTTCGTGATGACTTGCTGAATGCCATACAATGACTGCGTGTCATACTGCTCAAAAGCCACAGCGCCATTCAGGACCGTGATTGCGGCAAACCCTCCAAAAGAGAGCTGAGCGTTTGCAATAATACCATAAACGGGAGTCTCAACAGCGAACACATGCGCTATGTAGAATGGAAATGTAATTATTAAAACGATTGCAAAATACGTTGCAGCGTACTTATTCAAAAACTGGCGCAAGTCCTTGTTCATCAGAGTACTCCTCGAATTTGCTTAATTGTGCAATGTCCTCGACCTTCGAGAGTTGCCTTGGGTCTATTCCCACTGTGTAGAATGTGATCTTGCTCTTGAGCAGATCCTCATTCGTGATTATGATTCGCTTTTTCAGCCCACCAGAGGGAGCTGTATGCGCCTGCACGGCATCTATCGTAACGGATCTTCCCTCAATCGTCCTCGTTTCTTCTGGAATATTCAGAACATATTCCTCTCCGCCGCTCATGAGCACATTGATGCTGAGATCATACGTGCCCGGAAGCAGCGTCACATTTGATTCTTGCCCAACAACATAGCTCGCTCCTGTGCTATACTCGTATTCCGTTGGCTCCGCAACCCTTGTTAGCAGAATCGCAGCTTCCTCATTCTGCTCGAGATTATATGGCGCGTCAACGAATGTCCATGCATCTCCCTGCTTGATCACATTCTTCTTCTTCACAGATACGGCGAGCTCCTTCATCGGATCAAGAACACCCTCAATATGCGCTTCCTCATCAAGATCAACGCTGAAACTCTGCGCCTCCTGCTGGAAGTTCTCCTTTTGGAAAACAACAACCCCTCCTAAGCAGACAGGAAATTTCGTTGAGAGCTTGCCATCCGATCCTGTTGTTCCTATCGTGCATGTATCCCTGCCACACGTGTATTGCACAACGACATCCTGCAATCCGGAACTGGAAACGCTATCCTTCACATCAATGTCAACAACGCCGCTGAAGCGCTTATCCTCATCGCAGAACAGCGTTGCCTCAACAGGCGCTCCCGCGATATGCGCATATGCGGCCTTCATGGGCGTGTTTTCCCGGACATTCGCTTCCATCGCGAACTGAAATCGGTAGCCATCCTGAATATAGTTTGTTAATTCGTTTGGAGCATGAATCTCAACGAGAACAGGAGCCGAGACATCATACCTGAATTTGTACTCCTGAATGCCAAACAAACCCAGAAGGTTATTCATCGCGGAGTTAGGCTTACACGTTGACCCGCAGTTCATATCGAAATAGATATCCCAGCCAAGCTCGGGCGGGTAATAATTGAAGTATACATTATAGTTGGAATAATCATTGTCCGCGGGAATGAGAGTGCCCCGGTTGAGATACGCATCCTGCTGCGCCGAGTCTGCAGAACGGTATTGATAATTACCCGTGTTTCCCATCTGCAGCAGCTGAATATTGCTGCCGAAAATATTCGTGACCGCTTCCTTAATACCTGATTTCTGCCATCGCTTTCCCCCCGCGATGTCAAAATCAAGATCATACATAGGAGGAATCGCGCGATCTAAGCCGCCATAGCCAACAACGAGGTTGAGCATATGCTTTTCAACGTATGTATACTCTTGCTCTTTGCTCACAAGCTCAGAAGCAATTGCATAAATTGACCTCAGATCAAGAGGAATGTTAACGCCAAATCGTTTTATTTCGCGCGTATCGCCCGCAAACGAAGTTACTTTAATGGGATAATCAACGATGACGTTCACTGTGCGTTCAGTCACAGTCACCGTAGTGCTTGGCTGCTGCTCTTCCTCAACAGCATACCCTTGATCCCTGAATGAGAGATAGTTGCCGAGGCAGCTGTCAAGATTATCGTTTATGTACCTCTCGAGTTCAGCCTCTATGTTTGGCGTTCCGTCTTTTTTCGTAAGGTACGGCATCTTCGTGTCAAACTCACAATCCTTCGTGCATCCATTCGAGCTTGAGAGATAGTAATAATACGGAACTGTCGTCGTATCTAAGAGTGATATGGCATTACCTTCTGTTGGCTGGGCAGCCGCCTGAATATCATTATCCAGCAGATAGAGATAACCGCCCTGAGAACCAGCCACTCTGAGACCCTGGACAGCAGTTTGCGTGATGCAGAATTCAACAAATGAGCTTATGGGCTGGAATTCCTGAGGAACGCGCTCAGTTAAGCGCTGCTGAGTCACACCGGGAATACTCACAAGGTCATTGCGGATCACATAATACAGCCCAATGATGAGAAGCAGGATGATTCCGATGATGATAAACAATGTGACTTGTGCCTTTGCCATTATTCCTCACGCAAATCCCAGAGTTCCTTCTGGATGAGTTTCAAATCGTAGAGTTTTTGCTCCATGAGCTCGCGCGCAAGCATGCTTTTTTTTTTACCAAGCTTCTTTGCGACTTTAGAGAGCAGTAAATCGATATCCCTCGACACGGTAATCCTAATCTGCCGACTCATTGCCGTATTCCAGAATGAAGGCCTATATAAATCTTTTGTTTTATGAAGCTTAGAATATGCTGATATATGTATAAATTATGAATTATTGAAGTATCTTTATGCTAAAATAAGTCTAATTTTAGTATATTTGATGTATTCTTAGTGTTACTATATGCACATTTATGTTTACTAGTCTATAAATATACTATTTATGTACACTAATATATATATTTTATGGATAATAGAACTATAAGGATACTAAAAATAGCCTAAAAATAGCATATTTAATGCTAATATTTAGAACTATGCTGCATCAAAAAATCCTCAATTTTTTATAGCGTACAGTACTTCCATCGTGCATGAGATGGGGGATAGCACTTGCGGCGCTGACATTGGCGGGATGCGGTACGATTCAGCCCTCTGGTCCACTCAACCTGCCGCCCGTGCGTCTACCCGAAGGGAGGCGTTTAGTCGCTGAAAGAAGCGGCGCATACTGCATTGAGGCTCCCCGCTCATTTGAATTAACCGACTTCTCAGGAAAGCAACTAGCCCGGGTTGGATCCAGGACAGGCAATGCTCGAGCATACCTTACGCTGGCAGAAGGCCAAAGCGTGTATGCGGAGCCGCGAAGCCTTGAGTTTACATTTAACCACGTCAGAATCATTCCGGATGAATACGGCAACACGCCTGAAAGAGCGTCCCCCGCATCAATAGGATCAATTCACCAGTCCTCATTTTATGGAGCTAATGATGTTGATTTCGCTGCATTTCACGTAACTAGAAGGGGAACCTACGAGATATCCACAGAGAACGAAAGCCCGGGCATGGACACAGCACTTGTTTTGTTTGATCGGAACATGCACGTTGTGGCGGCTGCAAATCACAGCATAGACCGGCGGCCTGTAATTCGATGCCAGCTTGATCCTGGAGCATACTCACTCAGCGTCTATCCAGACTACACCGTCATGCAAGGCACATATGCATTTGGGATACAGGCTACAGAGAGTTCTCCCGAGCCATCTTATTCACGGCTGGTCTATCCTGGAAGGCTCTTTGGCTTATCCATCGGCGAGGCACATGTCCCCCATTATCTCGTGGACGCTTTGAACGATGCCCTCACTATGGATACCCTCCTAAAACAGTGGGGAGCGGAGCAACCCTCACTCTTTGTGGATGCCCCGTATATTACAAGCGATGACCTCTCCGCTGAATTCGTGGAGCGGACTCTGGCCGGATTCGCAGACATAGTGACGCCCCAGGACACGTTCGTTTTTTATTTTGCAGGACATGGAGACCGAAGGGACAATGTGGCGTATCTCCCTTTGAGGTTTGGACGGATCACGGAGGATCGCTTGAATGAGCTTCTTGACGATATACCCGGAAGACAACTCGTGATTATTGACAGTTGCTTCAGCGGCAACTTCAGAGAAATGCTAGAAGATCCCCGGAGAACAATATATGCCTCGACGAGTGAGAATCAAGTAGGATACGCGAACCTGAGATTTCAATTTGATGATCCGATTATGAATAACTTTATGGTCTTTTCAGGATTTTTATGGCTGGAACTGCAGAGAAATCATTCAGATACTGACGCGCTGTTCACTGAGATAGTCGACCGGATGGGCATGCAGAATATGCCAAATCTTATGCTTGGAATCACACCAATACCTATCGCCTATCCGAACCAGGTGCCAACTTCTGATGGACCATCGTTTCAGCTCGAATGACTAACAGCTTGTTGACGCCAGATTCTGGTCTGCGCCACATGATGCCGTTGCAGAGCATGATGTCATATACGTTTTCACGCAAGTGGTTACGCATGTCCTATAGAGCCATCCTGTGCTTGAGCATGTCCCTGTGTATCCCGTTGGGCACTGGGCGCATGAGCACGAAAACCAATTTTTCTTCGTGATCTGCTGTGTGTTTTTGCACGTCAGCATCGTTTTTGAAACTGTGCATCCTTCATCCACTTGGCCATCACAGTCATTGTCCAAAGCATCACTGCATACCTCAGTACCAGCGCCCTGAAGAGGATTGCAGGTTTTTGGCTGCCCGCTTACACAATTCTGCTGCGCATGCGCGCAGATCCCCTGACCGCACGTTGTAGAGCCGAGGTTTTCATCTACTTGAGTATCACAATCATTATCGCGGCCATCACAGACTTCCGTTGTGGGCGTGCACGTTGATTGGCACACACCACTGGCTGAACACGCTTGTCCTGCAGCGCATGTGCCGCATGTTATTGTTGCGCCGCATCCGTTATCCCATGAGCCACAGCTCTTTCCGAGCTGAGTGCAGGTTTGTGGAACACATACAGGTGATTCACCATTGCGTATTAAGATTGCGCCGGATGACCCCGAAAGCGTCAACGATTGGCTATTGAGAACTTGCGCAACCTTTCCCTGAGCATCAAGCACAGCGAATCCCCCAGACAGGGGAATGGTCTTGCTCGATCCCGTTGGATTAACAATAACTTTTCCAGATGCAAACTCACGCACACAATAATCCGGAGAGGTGGATGTCGTAACAGATCCTGCCTTGTAGCACACTTTTGCGCCAGAAGGATTTCCTAAGCGCACACGATAAATAGGATAAATCGGTGCATGCGTGTACATCGTTTGATACATGAATATCGTATTGCCCTTTGCGGCGAGCAAATAGCTTGAAAACAAGTACATGATGCGCTGGTCTCCGGTTCCTCCAGGAGCCTGATTCATCATTGTCGCCTTGCCGTATACCTCAGCATCCTCAAGGTATTTGACATCCGTGTACCAACTGCTTCCCCAATGCTCGATCATATAGCCATCAACGCCGGGAATTGAGTTCCAGTCCTGCCAAAGACCAGATACGCTCTGGAATCTTGCCATGTTATAATAGACTTTTTTATTTTTAATGTTGTTCGTGTTGTACTGCGTTTTGTACTCACCGGATGCTACGAGCGTTGCCCGCACTTTTGTTCTCCAATCGGCATCGTTTGTATAATCCAGGGGATCTGCAGATACAGGATTCTCTGATAGTGTATAATCAAACACATCCGCCCACAAGTCATCAAAGAAAATTCCCGAATAGCCATCGAAATGCCTGTTTCTCCAGTCAGTGCCATAGCTTGCAGGGCTCAATTGGAAGTACTGCTTATCGAGCAGCTGCAATCCCTGGCTGAGTACGTGAATAGGCCAGCCACCATTGGCGATGTCTGATCTGGGATTCATTCCTCTGCTTTCGCTATTCCAGTAATACCATGCATACTCGGGGCCAGCAGAATTCCTGCTTTTGAGGAACCAATCCTTTGAATATTGCGTGGGATTTGACTGTATCTGACTGAGCAAATAATTTTCACCATACACATTATTGTTGCAATCATAACAATTGTTTCCCGTCTTTGTTGACACCCATCCCAAATACCTCAATACTTCAATATCCTCTTTCCTCCAGGGGCCACCCGCACTATTCAAATCTCCAGCTGCATCAAGCAGTGCCTGGGCCTTGTGCTCGAATTTGTCCATTACATATACCCTAAATCCTCCCTTGAGATATTCTTGACCTTTCGCATACAGTGTTGCGTAATCATTTACGCCCGTCAGCCATCCCTGATACGTTCCAATTCTGACATATGGTTCTGTGTAGTCAGGAAACTGAACGGTATCTCCCACTTGGTAAGCGGTTGCCTGTGTAGGACACTGTCCACAGTCCGCAGCACAGCCTGAGCACGTCTCCGCGCCATTGCATACGGCATCTCCGCAAACGGGCGTTATGGGGCACATGCCACAATCAGAAGGGCATGACGAGCATGTTTCCGCTCCATTGCAGATTGCATCACCGCACGATGACCCTATAACATTCAGTGATGTTGTGTCCGTGAGTGTGCCAATGCTTGCGGAACCAATAAGCTTAATCGTTAAGCTTTGAGGAGAAGGACATTGTACGACACTGACAACCTGTAATCCGCCAGCAATCGATGATGTTGTAGAAGAGACAATCGTACATGCTGAGGTGATGGCCGCAACTGTAGATGAATCCCATGTGCATCCCGTGACCGGAGCAGGGCTTGTTGGCCCCGTGCATGTCCCCGTGAGCGTGATTTGAGTATTAGCAGTCCCGGCATACGGGCCATTCGCGCTCACAGCATAGCCATCATACGTCGCGACCATTCCAGTAACATATGGTCTGTGTACGGAATTAAGTTGAATCAAAACGAAGAGAAGCATCGTTGTTACGGTGGCAATTGCAACTACGTGCAAGAAATGAGAGTTCTGCTCTTTTTTCACGCAAACACCTCTTTAATTAACTATGTTGAATTTTCTACGGTTTAAGTATATAAATGTATTGTCTGAAAGTTCTCATAAGATTTATATATCCTGGACTATAGGTTTTCGGAATGGTGAACCAAGGGCTCGTTGATTTCATTAAGCAAAACCTTCGCGCAGGATATGACGCCTACTCGGTAAGATCCCACCTCATACAAAATGGATATTTGCAGCAAGACGTTGACGAAGCTTTTGACGTAGTGTATGGCAAAGGAGCGTCACGGACGATTCATATCCCGAAAGGGGCTTTAATCGTTGCGCTCATTCTTATACTTGTTGCAGCAGGAATTTTTGCGGCAACATTCTTCCTTATACCTGAGCCCTCCTCCGGTACAACGAATCCTGCTGTAAGGCCTGACCGTCCGGTTAACGTTCCAGATCCTTCAACATCAACATGTTACGATGGGAAGCGCGATGGCGATGAAACAGGAGTCGACTGCGGAGGGTCATGCAGGGCATGCGCGAGCTGCAGTGATGGCATCCTGAACCAAAACGAGGAACAAGTTGACTGCGGAGGAATCTGCGCGGCATGTTCAACATGCACGGACAGAATACAGAACCAGGGCGAGGAAGGAGTCGACTGCGGAGGCCCTTGCGATGCCTGTGACGCGGGAGAAGTAATCCCGGTGCCTGAAAAGTCGATGTTTGAAATCCTTCAGGAGATTCATGACACGGCAGAAGATGATCCGGACAAAGCAGTAGCCCTCTGCGCGCAGCAAGCAGACGAAACTCGGGACCGATGTTATGATGACATCGCGCAGGTCACGAAAAACAGCGCGCACTGCGCGAAAATCTCGGATGAGATCAGAATCGATGGCTGCTATGGCAGCGTCGCCCAGATCAGCAGAGATTCTGGAATCTGCAGCTCAATCGTGGATACGCAAACCCGGGATGCATGCTACATGAACTTCATCTTTGAAGGGCAGTACGAGCTCTGCGACAATGTCCAAACGGATTACTATATAGACGCATGCTCCGTATTGCAAAAGAATAAATAGCCCACGCGTTATGAGAACTGCATGAAGCCGCTCATTGTCCCATCCATTATCGCGCAAACTCAGGAGGACATGCAAAAAAAGATCATGTCTGTTTCGTTCGCTCCGCGCATTCAGATTGATGTGATGGACGGCGTATTTGTCAAGGAAAAAAGCCTCTGGTTTCCCCTCACGTTGCCCAGGATTGATGGGCAGTACGAAGCGCATCTTATGGTCCGCAAGCCGGTGCATTGGATTGAGCAGTATGGTAAGGGAGTGCACCGGGTCATTGTCCACGCAGAACTCCCTGATGCGCTCATAGTTCTCAAAAAAATCAGGCAATTGCGTAAAAAAGCGGGAATCGCGCTGAACCCAGGAACTTCTGCTGCCTCAGCTGTACGCTTCATAGACTGGATTGACCAGGTTACGGTCATGGCCGTAATCCCCGGAAGGTATGGGGCCCTGTTCATTCCCAGTGTCCTTGAGAAAATCCAGGATTTAAAGAGTCTCTATCCGAAGCTCCCAATCGAGATTGATGGGGGCATGAATCCCGAGCATATACACAGGGCAAAGGCCGCAGGCGCGAATGTGTTTATATCGGGAAGCTATCTCATGAACGCGAAGAATCCGAGAATGGCTATTGCGGAGCTTGCAAGGGCTGCCCGGTAAATCCAAGCTCTTTTCTCGTTATGAACAACATGAGCATGAGCGTAAGAATATTCACGATAAGCAGCACGCGAATGACTTCCATGAGCGTTGCATGAAAAAGAGCGATGCCAATGACCTGCACCGCCAGCAGGGGAATCAACGCGTATACAAACCACGTTCTGTTCACCGCAAGGTTATACGTCACAAACACGTTGCTCAGCGAATACACTGCCCCTACGAGGCCAAAGATGCCAACATACGGAGCTATCTTGTATGCCCTGCCAAATAACATCGTCGTAATAAACGTCGGCGCAACAAAGTATATCGCAACAATACCCAGCGAGATCACGGCTGTGTAAAACAATGTGGATTTAAGCATTTTTGACGATTCCTTCTTTTTTTCATGGTTCGCTGCGACTTTTGGAAACATGACTATGAGAAATGATGAGCTGGCGAACAGGATAATCTTCGCGAGCAGGGAGGACGCGGCATAATACCCTGCTTCTGTTGGAGGGAAAAAATGCTTGACGAGGAGGACATCGAGATTAATAAAAAAGTTAAAGACAGTGAGCGCGATGAGCACGGGAATGCTATACACGAATATTTCCCTGCGCTTGATCGGCTCTCCTTTTTGAACCCAGAATTTCCACAGGAGCAAGAACGAAATAAGCACGATTATGGCCTGTGAGATGTTCAATGCATATACGGCGCCAAACACGGCATAGCCCATAAGCACAAGGAGAATACCTGAGAGAAGCTTGAGGAGCGCAGCGCCAACGTTCAAGCCAGTAAGCGTCGCGAAATACTGCAGGCCGTACAGGACACCTAGAGGTATAGGGCTCATGATGGAGAGGAACAGATACAGGGAGATTGCATAGAACAGTGAAATCTGGCCAATGTTGAGGAAGTTCGCAAGCCAGGGCGAGATGAGAATAAAAATCAAAGCGGCAATACCGCCGATCCCCAGAAATGTGTACGTTGACTGCTTGAGCAGTGTTTTCACTTTTTCCGGGTGGTTTGCAGTCATGTATTGGGCTGTGAATTGTGTGATGACTACGCGGATTGTGCCCAAGCTGAACGTCGCTACGTACATGAGCGCAAAGAGCGCTCCGAGGACGCCAAAGTCTTCAGGCCCGAGCATCCGGCCCATAAACAGCTGATAGAGATAATTGAGCGCGTTTGCGATGAATGATCCGGCCATGATGATGGCCGAGTGGTGGAGCAGTTTTTCATCCTTCGCGAACTGTTCGCGGATGAATTTTTTCATGGTGCAAGTGCAATTCTCCGTCTATATAAAACTGCTGGTTGACTGTCATCCCAACGTGGAGACGAAAATGATGCTCTTTGCGCGTCGTTACAGCTTTTTTACTTTATAGAGTAGTAATAAAAAATACCAAAATCGAAAAGTATTTAAACTCTGGAATTATTGGCAGCGACGTAAAAAAGGTGATAGCTACGTCGGCAAAAAAGAGGCATCTCCCAAGCTTAGCTGTGACTGCAATGATCGTTATCGCGATCATCCTCGCAGGCCCGGTCGAAGCAGTCCGTGTGAATGTCAGCACGGACAAACCGGTATATTCTCGAGACGACACTACTGTTACATTCATGATCGGCGTTGACATCGAACGCAATGAGCGGGTTCCGATACAAGACCTTACGTTGCGCATCAATGACATCTACAAGGTCTGTGAGTTTGCCGTCGATGGCAGCAATTCGTGTGACGGGATCACGATCACTCCCGTAGACCAAGGGCAGGAAAGCACAGGAGACCTTCAAGGGACGGGAGAGGGATTTTTCACACCCAGTGATGATATTAAAAAACGGGATGTAGCGTATGGATTCGGATATGGAATCGAAGAAGAGAACAAACGCGCAGGTAAAGACGCTGAGATGCTCTATCAGGTTGAATGGGATATAGCGGATGTGCCCGATGGCAAATACATGGTTGCGATCGAAGCGCACGCGGAGAACGGCGATACCTCTTACACATATGTTTCTCGAAAACGGTTATTCCACCTGAATTTTGACAATGAAAAGGTTGTTGACGGCGCAAAAGCATCAATTCGCGCGAGCGGCGGCACGGTTGATTATGTAGGGTTGCTCACTGACTTTGACAGAGAGCGCACCACACTCAACTCTGAACTGAGATCATTCACGTTCGGAGCACAGGAGCTGATTGACGGAAAAACATTCCTGGACTTATACGCGGAGAAAGAAGACACGACAAAGATCAAGCTGCAGGTAGACTTGAGAGGAAATCATATATTGACAGAGTTCGGTCCGGACCGCATTGAAGTGGACGGCGAGGCAAAAGTTGATTTCCAGAAAACCAAACAAGGCATCTGGCTGAACACGCAGCGAGTGGGTGCGGAAGAGCCTGTGCGCGTGCAGAAGACCGTGCAAATCAAGATGATCGTTGAGGACAACACGGTTACGGTCATGTCAGATGACGCGGTGATTCCGTTCCAGGTTACGCTTGATGTAGACCAGTTCAAGTTTGGATAGGGACTTTTGTTATTTTTTAATTTTTTTTAAACTTTATTCAGGTAGGTTTGTAGCCGAGAAGCTGTTTGGCTTTGGATACGTCTACTCCCTCAATCTCATCTACGACAGAAAACGCCTCATACCAGAGTTTCGTTTTTGACTCAATTGCTAATTCAATGATTTGGAGTGCGTTCTCTATCTTCAAATGCAGGTTTAGCTCACCAAATGGGTTATATACCCCGTGGGCGCGCGTTGGTCCAAGTCTTAAGATGATGACCTCGAACTTCTTTGTCATTCCATAATTTGCGAGAATCTGCTCCGCTATCACCTTGCTTGTGGAGTATGCTATGTCACAATCACGCACAGTAACAGGCAAATCAGCAACAGGAACCCGTTGTGTCAGTACAGTACACTGCTCTTTGATTGGAGGCGTTATTGGCATGCCTTTTTCCATGCCATAGTAGCTCATGGAACTTGTGAATATGAGCTTCTTAATGCCATTTTCCAGGGCAGCCTGCGCGACATTGAATGTGCCTATGCAATTGGTTTGGAAATAGTCTTTAAACGTTTTATCTTCATACGGTTTCCTGTGAGCCGCAAGATGGATCACTATATCGCATCCCTTCATGGCTGATTTCAGCTGGCTATAATCGAGAATGTCATGACCCTTATCGTGCGCGAAGCCAACAATATCATGTTTTGGCAACAAATGATGCGCGAGCTCTTTTCCAATAAATCCTGAGCTTCCTGTTATAAAAATCTTCATGCTATGGGCAAGAAAACACATAGCTTAAATAATTTTGCGTCCGTTATTGATCATACAAGTGTAATCCACCGGAGAAATGGCACCCCATACCGCAGGGACGTCTCATTCTGGTTGATATACACATTAATCGGATACCCTTGCATTGGCTCTTGGCCACCAAGCTTCCATTTCCGGTCATAGCCTGCAGTAAAGAGAATATACTTTCTTGACGTCGTATTGAGCGTGTATGACGCGGCATTCTCTTTCGTGTACGTAAGGGGATATAGGCGTTTGAGATCGTCTGAGGCATAGACTTTTGCCGTTGGCATTGGGTTTTTGTACAGGAGGAGATGCTCTGTTTCCTTTATGAGCACGCCGTCCTTGACCGATGTGTTAAATTCTTTTGCGACGAGCACATATTTGACATTAATGAGCGAGAGCTTTGTTATGGATTCATTGAGATTTTGAACCACATATGCGCTTATTGGATTTGAAGAGTGAGAATACACAAACCCGAGCTCCATATTATCCGCCCGAATCGTTGGCTTGTCAAAGAAGATCGCGGCAGGATTCGCTATTCTCTTATCCCGGTTTTCAATCCATGAGAAGTCGAGGTAAAGATGCCAGGGCAGGAACAGCACGTTAGCGTCATCATTGTCCTCATTGAGGAACGCGTTCATCTCATAATAATCCGCAGGATAGTCAACGGGAATGATCTGGTTTCCTATGAAGAGAAA
>CAZHJH010000012.1:765-19104 GCA_964533475.1 uncultured Methanosarcinales archaeon | reverse complement strand
ACAGTGGCAACGAAGGATTTACAATGGTGAACTTCACTGTAGACACGAAGCCTCCGAGAATTAAGGAAACGCTGCCTGAACAAGACGAATACGTACAGGGCAGCCAGGAGTTCAGTGTTGAATATGATGAGGATAATGTCATAAGGGTTATCTTGCATTACGGCTCTGACCCAAATGCAAACCAGATTGAACTGCCTAATTGTCCAAGCGGAAAAGGCAAGCTCTGCTCAATTATGCTTGATATTACTCCATTTAATGGGCAAGTGCTTAACTATTATTTCACAGTTACGGATGTCATTCAGAGCACAAACTCAGAGATCGTATCCGTGTTTGTCGATGCAGGACCGCCCGTCATGACCGTGGCATCTCCGCAAAATACAGACTACGGAGAAAAGAAAGTCCTCTTTGACATTTCTGTGAATGAGCCCGTGAGGCTCGACTACATTGATCTTTTGGATAAACGGCCAAAACTCAAAAAACTCTGCACGGATTGCATGACGTATCATAAATCAATCGCATTCAAGGACGGGCCGCATGAGGTCATCATCTCCGCGAAGGATATCTCGGGCAATCTTGTTGATCAGACGATTTTGTTCACGACGGATTCCGAGGAGCCGGAAGTTGATGCTGTTTTCCCAAAAACAAAGAAATATACGGATGGCCTGTTCATTGCCGAGTACAACGAAGTCAATCTCCAAAGCGCAAAGCTCACGATCATCGACCAATCGGCTGGAACGCATGAATATCCCATGATCTGCCCTCCCGGAGAAGATCTCGAATGCATCTGGGATGTCGATGTGAGCAGCATGCATGGACAAATGGTAAGTTATTACTTCACGTTAATGGATAAGTTTTTAACCACGAACAGCAAAGAGATTAAAAAAGTCACGATTGACACACAAGCACCGCAAATCCTGAGCTTCACAAGCCCTGAGGAAGGAGCACTCCTGAGCCAGGTTGAGCTGATCGCCACGTTCGACGAGGATGTCACGGTTCAGTACATCCTAGATGCCGCGGCACCCAAGAAAGTCTGCACGAAGTGCGATGCAGTGGACAAGCGCATAACGGTAAGCGAATCGGGTGCCCACTCCCTTACACTCATCGGGACAGACATGGCTGGAAATATGGTCAGCGCCACGCGGTCGTTTACAAAAACATAAGCGGGAGGCTTTATGACCACATGGCTACGGCTCATATTGATTTTTCTTTTCATCGTGCCCGTAGCGTATGCTGCCCCTGTGTTTGTAAGCTCCACATCGACTGATGATGACCGGATCTACGGCAACAACGATCCCACGGTCACGCTGGAAACCCGATGGAACAGCGCTTCATACAAAGTAACGGCAAATTTTACAGGTATCGATGTGAGCAATCCTTCTCTGGTCGTGAACGCAACGCACCAAGGCGGTCAAATTTATGTGATCAATTACACGATGAACCTTACGAATGTGGATGGCATTTATATCCTGCCCATAACCGCTATTGATCCCAGTGATAATTCGAGCACGCAGTCATTAGCATTCAACATCACGATTGACAACACACCGCCCGTTGTTGGAAACCAGTCGTACATGCCACCTGTTGTGTTTAATACAACAAACATTATCCTGAACGTGTCCGGATCCTCTGACCTGAATGGTATCCGCAGCATGGTGGTGTGGGGAACATGGCAGAATGGAAGTCTCATACAGTATCCGATTGTGAATGTTGAGAATCCTTTTTACACGATAATCTCTGCGTTTGTGGATGATGATGAGAATATCAATTTCTTTTACGAAGTGGAAGACCGGGCAAAAAACCGTGTGAATGGATCCACGCAGCTCATTGACGTGAGCAAACGCACAACCGTTTCTACGATTCCCTTAGCGCCGGATGGCTGCGATGCTTGGTTCGTTACGGAGCCTCAGTTTATCCTCACGTCCGAGCCGGGAAGGACCCCCGTATACCGATTTGACTCGCTGGCCGCGTTTGCATATACGAGTCCATTCAGCTTTCCCGGAATTCCCGGCGGCATTCAGATATTAAATTACTGGAGCAACGACACTATTATGGAGCCTCAACAGAGCTTCTTGTTCAAAGTGGATGTCACTCCTCCCGTCATTACAGATCTTCTTCCGAGCAATGATAGCATCACTGCAGATGCAACTCCGCTCATCTCGGCTTTCCTTGATGATTTATATCATACGAATTCTGGCGTGGATAACGGCAGTATTTCCCTGATGCTCGATGGTAGCCCTGTCAACGCGAGCGTGCAGGCCATGGGGGTTATTGATGCCCTTGTGGAATTTACGCCGAGCAGCCCACTCGCTGATGGGATGCATACGGTGGAAGTGTTTCTCCAAGATCACGCATGCCTCAACAGCTCCCTATTATGGTTCTTCACAGTCAATGCCAATTCCAGCGCCGTGATTGACATCCTTTCCCCGCAAGACGGTTTTGTCACAGATGAGCGAAGGATATCCCTCTCCGTGCTCGCATCTCAAAAAGCTGATATCACGTATCAGATCGATGATGATTCCCCGAGATCATTCTGTAAGAAATGCTCCTTAAAAAACAGGAGCATCATGGTCGAAGCAGGAAATCACACGATCATGCTGTTCGCAACGAAAAACGGCATCGTCAATAATGACTCCATAACCGTGTTCGTTGATAATGTCCGGCCCAAGATAAAAAGTACCGAACCCCGGAGCAGGAAATATGGCAGCGGGCACTTCTCTGTTCTCTACACGGAGGAGTTCCTTGAGCATGTCTCGTTTTCATATAGGGGAGTAGATGAAGAAAATTTCACCACGGTGAGTGTTCCTGGCTGCATAGGCAACGTTTCACAAACCTGTGGTGTTGACGTGGACATCTCCGCATACAATGGCGATGAGCTCGAATACTTCTTCACGATCAGCGACTTGTTTTCAAACGCTTCATCCAAAAAAACGGTGATCAACGCGGATACCTTGGCGCCGGAGATTCTCTCCATAAGCCCTCTTTCAGGATCTCTATTTAATTCGACAGGAACGCGCACGAGAGTTGAGCTGGGAGTTGAGGTTTCAGAAACGGTGCTTGAGGTCAATTATGCCGTTGACGACAACGAGCCCAGAAGGTTTTGCTCGCGATGCAGTGAGGCGCAGCGCGTTATTACGTTTGAACCCGGACTTCACAATGTCACATTCACGGCCACAGATTATACGTTGTCAGAAGACTCAGAAAGTACGACGTTTGAGGTTGTGCCATGACGCCTCTTGACGTGCGGTTTCTGGGCGTGCTCACGGCGATGACGGGGAGCAGTTTTCTGACGCTTCTCGTTGTGTATTTGCTGTTCTATGTGATTTGAGAATCCCTTTTGTCAAGCGTATTTCTACAGGTGCATTTATAAATCAATAGAGACTTAGATTTGGCATGGGGGATTCATTCGGAGAGGCTTTCAGAGTAACGAATTGGGGCGAGAGCCACGGATCTTCGCTAGGCTGTGTCATTTCTGGCTGCCCGCCGCTGCTATCCTTAGACGCTGCGCTCGATATCCAACCTGATCTGAACAGAAGAAGGCCTGGGCAGAGCAAGATAACAAGCGCCCGCGATGAAGATGACATTGCTGTCATAGAATCAGGCGTCTACCAAGGAAAGACAACAGGCACGGCAATCGCCATCAAAATTGTGAACGAAGATCAAAGGCCAAAGGACTATGCGCAGATAGCGGATGTCCCACGGCCAAATCACGCTGATTTTACATATGAGATGAGATACGGGATTCGGGATCCGGCAGGAGGAGGACGATCTTCGAATCGCTGCTTTGCACCGAATGTTGCAGCTGGAGCAGTAGCAAAAAAACTACTTCGCGAGCGGCATGGCATTGAAATCATTGCGTTTGTTCACCAAGTTAAGGATATCAAAGGAACTGTCAACCTCGAAACTGTGACTCAAAACGCGGTTGAGGAAAACATTGTGAGATGTCCTGACCAGGAAGCTGCAGCTCGCATGATCTCACTTATTGAAACTACAAAGAAAAGCGGAGATTCCTTAGGAGGTATTGTTACGTGTGTCATTCGCAATGTTCCTCCGGGAATGGGTGAACCGTTGTATGATAAACTCGACGCAGATCTCGCGAAGGCAATGATTTACATCGGTGCTGCAAAGGGAATTGATTTTGGCGCAGGATTTGATGGAATCACGATGACAGGATCCGAATACAATGATCCATTCTATATCGGCGATGATTTAATAGTGAAAACAAAAACGAATCGCTCAGGAGGAATCCAGGGCGGAATCTCAAATGGGATGCCCATCTATTTCAGGGTCGCGTTCAAACCTACTGCTACAATACTGCGTCCTCAAGAAAGTGTTAATCTTCGAACACTCACTGCTGAGACATTAATGCCGAAAGGCAGACATGACCCATGCGTGCTTCCTCGCGCCGTTCCTAACGTCGAAGTAATGGCGGCGTTAGTGCTTGCGGACCACTCTATCAGGAAATATGGAAACGCGGCTGTGCACATCCCTGCCGAGTATTTACGATCCCAGCTATAACCTATATTTTCCAGAATATAGTTTAGCTTAATTATGTTGATTTCTCTATATTATCTTCTGCGTTTTCGAATACAACAATGTTTAAATATACCCTGCAGACTTGTTATTATTGGCGAGTGATATCAAAATGCTCGTCATGAATATGGATATTGGGGGTGTCACATTGAAACGTCTAATAACATGCATCTTTATTCTCGTACTTACAGCTTCGTCTGTCCTCGCGATTACAGGCTCCATCGGCAACGCGCGAACCGTTCTCAGGCCTGAGGTTGAGCAGGGACAAAGCGTTACGATTGACAGAACCGTACTTGTAAAAAACGTCAATGACATTCCCATAGAAATCACAATAACCCCTGATGATGATCTCAAGGACATCGCGACGGTTATCGACAGCACATTTGTGCTGCAGGCGGGCGAGGAAAAAGAGGCGCGATTCACACTTACAATAAATGATCCGTACACGCATGATGGATCGCTTCTCGTGCAATTCTCAGAAGGCGGAAAAGCGGGAGTCATGCTTGGATCCCGGCTCATCATTATTGGCACAGAAGAAAATCCTGAAGAGGAGCCAGAAGAGGAGCCCACTGATGAGGAAACAACAGAGCCTGTCGCGCAAATCATTGGAAACGACTCAACGGATACGAATGGAACTGTGTCTGTATCCCTCGGAGGAACTCCGGATGAGATCAAAGAAGTCAAGGAGATCGTAGAGCGCAGATCCGCGAATCCATGGATTGGGCTCGGCATCATCGTGGGCATCGTGGGCATCGGAGTCGTCGTATTTCTGGTCATATCGCGCCCGAGCGGTGCAGTACCTGTAACAAAGAAGAGGAAGGGAGGCCGAAAATGAAAAAATTATGGATGAGCGTTATACTAGCACTCCTATTCATTATTCCGAGCATCGCTGCTGCATCACCTAATGTTGCATATGTCCTTAAAAACGTCAATATTGATAATGACCAGATTATGGAAGCGCTCAGCGCGCTCAACGCGACCGTAACCAAGATTGACGACGGCGCAATTCCAACAACGAATTTCACCCCGTACAAGCTCATCATCGTCGGCAATGATGACATCGCGAATGCGGAGCTTCTGCCCGTAGGCCGCGTCAACTTTATAGCGCTTGACGGCGTCCACGCAACGGATTGGGGCATCGCAGCAGACATGGGCTTCATAGCGGCAAACCAGCCCCCGTCTATAACAATCACAAATCCCGTGCATCGCATCGCGCAGGGACTTCCTTCAAGCTTTACCGTCTATACCACTTGCTGTGACGGTTCTCTTTCACTTCCACTTTATTATCTCACAGGAAGCAAAGCGCTAGGAATTCAAGGCGTAGCATACCAGCCGCCGCTCACCGGAGACATGGTTGTGTCTGTTCTTGATCCCGGGGACAGACTCCTTGGAAAAACGACGTCAATGACTGCACGAGCAGTTTACTTTGGAGCCACAGAATCAGAATTCTGGACGACAAACGCGAGAACGCTCTTTAGAAATGCTGTCAAGTATGCTATCGACGGTGGAGACGCGGATGGCGACGGCATTCTCGATCAAAACGATAATTGTCCCACGGTTTATAATCCAACACAGCAGGATTCAGACGGCAACGGCATTGGAAACGCATGCCAGGACACAGACAGTGATGGCCACATTGACATTCAGGACAACTGCCCTGTAAACGCGAATCCAGACCAGCTTGACACGGATCACGATACCCGTGGCAATGTATGCGATACGGATGACGACGGAGACATGGTGCCTGATACCCTGGACAACTGCCCCTTGACATCAAACCATGGCCAGGGAGACAGCGATGGCGATGGCCAGGGCGGCGTTTGTTATTTGCTCCCTGGTGACTTTGACAATGACGGCATCGATGATGATAGCGATAATTGCGATGCTGTAATCAATCCCGGACAGGAAGATGGCGATCAGGACGGCATTGGAGACGTGTGCGACCAATATCCGAATGACTTCGATAATGACGGTGCGCCAGATGCGACGGATAATTGCCCGCAGAATCCAAACCCTTCCCAGATCGACACAGATTTAGACACGCAGGGAGACGCGTGCGATACGGATGATGATAATGACGTAATCCTGGATGGCACGGATAATTGCCCCGTGCTCGCAAATCCAGACCAGAAAGACAACGAGAATGATGGTCTTGGAGACGTCTGCGATCCGGATGATGATAATGACACAAAACCTGATGTTTCGGACAATTGCCCATACGTCGCCAACGGCAACCAGATGGACACGGATGGAGACGGTATAGGAGATGCATGCGATATCAATCTCAAGATTAACGAATTCAGCGCGGATTCCCAAAAAGACTGGAATGAGGACGCAAGCACAGATTACAGGGATGCGTTCATAGAACTGTACAATCCCGCAGGTTCATCCATAGACACGGATGGGCTCTACGTCAGAGTGTACGGAGTATCCATAGAAACGCATCCGCTTCAGGGAAGCATCGCTTCAGGAGCATATCATATCATCCACCAAAGCTCAGGAGACTGGCTTGTCAATGGCAGGATTGAGATCGTAGGATCAGACAGCGTGATTTACGACGCAGTGAGCTATGGATCCTATAATGATGGCAATTCCGCGAACAACGCGCCGGACGCAGACGCAGCATCATATCTTGATGAATGCATCGCGCGTGTTCCCAATGCAAAAGACACGAATGGAGATAATGTAGACTTTGTGAAACAGGCATGCAGATATGGCTTTTTCAATACGGGAGATATTGTTCCAGCGGTCATAACGCTCGACGCTCCTTTTGATCAGACGCTGCTCAAAGTCAACACTGTGGTTTTCAATTTCACAGTAACGGATAATAACGCGGATCTTCTCGCCTGCGATCTGTATCATGACGTCGGAGGGCAGTTTGAGAAGAAGCTCTCCAAGAATGTTGTGAACGGAACGAAAGGAGAGTTTGTCGTAGCCGCAATCCCTGATGGATTCTACGCATGGCAGATCCGATGCAGCGATGGAAGCTCCATAGCGAAGTCCGAAACACGGCATTTCACGATGAACATTCCCGAGCTGCCGAGAATCACACCTATCTCAGATATGACGATTAACGAAACGCAGACCGCAGTGATCTCTGTCAACGCGACTGATGTTGATGGGGATACGCTAACATACAGCATCAATAACGCGAATTTCACACAGACAAGTTCAGGAGTTTTTGAATGGACAACAGACTATTTCAGCTCCGGAAATTACGCATTGCTTGTTCGGGTGACGGACGGCGTGTATAATGTCACGGAACCGCTCATGCTCAGGGTACTCAACGTGAACCGCAACCCATCACAAGCGCAAACGATTCAAGACATCACGTTTAACGAGGACACGACACACGTGCAGGTATTGTACGGCGTCTTCACGGACCCCGATCTCGAGACGCTCATGCACAGCACAGCGCATCTCAGCGACAACAAGAATTTCACGGTGCTCTTCACAAATGGAAACATGACTATCATTCCCAAAGTGAACTTTTATGGCACAGCGACACTCGGCGTGCGAGCGCGTGATCCCTTCGGAGCGGTCGTAGACAGCAACAACTTCACGATAACCGTTGACCCTGTAAACGATGACCCGGCACTCACAGCTCCTGCAACGCGCAGCATCGCGCAGGGAAGAAAACTTGAGATTCAATTGAGCGCGTTCGATGTTGAGAATGATCCGCTGACATATTCCGTACATGTTCCAGGGATCATGGCGAGCAGCGTAACCATTAACCAAAGCTCAGGGCTCTTCGCATTCACACCTCACGACGGCATACCTGGCGGGGAGTATGTTGCCGAGTTCCACGTTACAGATGGGCAGGCAGTGGATAGCAGGAATACGACGATCACGGTTATTCCCGCGCTTGAAATTATGGACCTTGACATCATAGTCAATAAAGGAACTCCGGACGAGCGCAGGTTTAATGACCTCACGGAGAACGGCACATTCGAGTCTGCTCCGGGAGCGACGATTGAAGCGACGTTAAAACTCAAAAACAATCTTGACGAGCCGTTCTACGGAGTCAATCTCACAACGATCCTGGACGGAACGCTCCACTTGGAGGACAGTTACTTTTCGACGACGATAAACGGCGGCGAGACGAAGACGGTTGTGCAGACATTCACGCTTCCCACACTTGTGACGGAAGGATTATTGTACGGCATTGACCTGAACGTGATCGGGTACGAGATTGATCTCGATCAGCACACGGACAGCATGCACGTGAACATGAACCTCCTGAAAGACTTCCAGGATTTGATCTTTGATGAGCCTACCGGATTCACGCCAAGCACGATCGCGTGCGACAGGACGACAGACCTTGCGGTCACGATCTCGAACACGGGATTGTTCAACCAGAGCAGCGTGAAACTCTCTGTGAAGAACACGGCGCTTGGAATTGACGCAAACAGGACATTCAACGTTGATAAGCAAAGCTCCGTAACGGAGCATTTCGCGCTTACGATACCCACAAGCGTGGCAAACAAAGACCATGACGTGACGCTCACGATGGAATATTTCTTCGGGGCGTTCAAGCAGACGAAGACAGAGCGCCTCGCCGTGACAGGATGTGGAATCATCAGCTCGTCACCTTCAGGAAACCGCACAACGGTCAGCGATCACGGAATGAAAACGTTTTCCGTAACCATCCCTGACATTCAGGGACTGAGCGTCGCGTGGCTTGTTGATGGTTCGGTGCAGGGATCCGGAACACAATTCGCATTCGACGGCAGTACGGCTTCGCTTGGAGACTACACCATTCGCGCTGATCTTTCGTACAACAGCGCAGTCATTGACTGGCGCGCATGGACGTTGACCGTGCTTCCGAACACAAAGCCCAGCGCAAACGCGGGCGTTGACAGAACAGAGTTCGTGAACAATACGATTACTCTTGATGGCTCAGGATCACGCGACGCAGAGGGAGATGATCTCACATACTCCTGGACTCAGACGAATGGTCCCATCGTGACGTTCGACGCGGGCGCAGTGAAGCCCAGCTTCAAACCCTCGGAGATCAGCACATATGCGTTCCAGCTCGTTGTCAATGATGGCATCAACGCGAGCGATCCGGACACGGTAACGGTTCAGGTTGTGGAGCCTCCAAAGCTTATCATCACAGATCTTGACGTCAAAGTATCCGGGGATTCAGACAAGAACCTGAATAATGGGGACAAGATCAGCGAGGAGGCAGCGCCCGGAGACAAAGTCACATTCGACATTGAAGTATCGAATATGTATCCGGACGGCTCCGACATTACGATTGAGGACGTCGAGGTCACTGTCACTATTAAAGACATCGATGACGATGATGACCTTGATGAAGAAACGGACTCAGAAGACATCGACGCCGGAGACTCGGAGAGCTTCAAAGTGAGCTTCGACCTGCCTGAAGACGCGGAGGAAGATGATTACACGGTCACGATTGAAATTGAAGGAGAGGACGAGCAGAACCAAAAGCACAAAGTCGATTGGACGCTCACGCTCGAAGTGGACCGGGAAAGCCATGAAATCAGAATCCTCAACGCGCAGCTCGCGCCAAGCACGCTTGTCTGCGAGGACAGGACAACGGTTTTGAGCCTCAGCGCTATCAATCTCGGAGAAGACGAAGAGGATGAAGTGGCCATTGTCATCTCAAACCCGCAGCTCGGCATATCAGCCAGCGAACGGGGCCTTGAGCTTGACAATCAGCAGGCGGACAGCGACAGCAGATACAGCAACAGCTTCGCGTTCACGATCAAGAGTGACGTAAAACCAGGATCGTATCCTATCACGGTCTCGACGTATTATGACGAGACACGAGTGAGTGATATGGAAACGCTCAACCTCATCGTGAAATCGTGTGAATCACCGTCAAAAGGCGCAACGAAAACCACGGTGCAAAAAACACAGCAGCCGGTCCAGGTGAGGAAGCCAAGCATCTTCCAGCCAGCGCCGGAAAGCTCGGGCCTTGTCAGTGCTGAGACGATCGCACGGCCCTCCGTTGCGCGCATTCCCGTGATGAACGAGCGCTCATATATGCTGCTGCTCATCATCACAGCCATTCTCATCGTTGGGCTGATCATGTACCTTGGTGCGTATGTTGCCATCAAGCGACGCTGAGCTCGAAGAGCGATTGTGGACACTGGAAGAAGTTTCTTTTTTTCTTCATATTTCTTTACCGACAATGAGAAGAATGGTAAAGCGCGGGGATTCCCCTGAATATTCCAGAGTTGGCGGGCAGTATCGGTTCTCGCGGGAGAGCATTGTTAGTTATCTCATTGAAACAAGCAAAGGACCATGCCCGGATCTGGCAGTTGTGGATGAGAGCGTGCCTAAGAGATATCCTGAACGGCATGCATCAGCTTCTTAATATTCGCGACGTTTCGCTTGTGCCGCACTCTCCCTTGCACCGTCAGCTCCTTGAGCAGGTCGTCTGTTGCAAGCAGTTTTCCATTCTTGCCCACAATCGCGTCAATGTGCTCCGTGCCTATGATTTCCATGAGGATTCTGTTATGAAACGTGATAAGGCCAGAGCGCTTCAACCCTTGAGCTCGCACGACGTTGAGTAGCTTGTGCGCCGCGTCCATTGAACTGCATGCGACATGAAGAATTAATGGCTCGTATACAAACCAAAGTTCGCCCTTAAAGGGGTGCGTAATTGCTTTCTTCACCATGCCGTATAGTGGACTGCCATGCGTGACATATAACCAACGTGCCTTCTGTTTTGCAAACCCCTGTTTTTCAATAAGGACAGTCCTGCCCGAGCACGAACTTGTTGTATAATAGTCCGGATGCCTGTTTAAAACGGCACATAATCGCTTTACGAGCGCATCAATCGACTGTTTTTTTGATCTGTCCGTCTTGCTAAGGCATTGTTTTTTCTCGTTGTTAAAATTCACAGAAAACACAATCATGAACTCCCTTTAAAAACATTGCGGGAGCTTGATACGCTAGCAGAGGCTAGTCCACGAGCATTGTGAATTTCAGATCACGACCCAGAATGTCCTCTACACATAATCTTGAATCTGGAACTCCGGAATCAATACTCTGAAGAAATGCCATGACCTCTGCGTCTGCATCCGTTAGTGAGGGCCAGCCTGTGACAATCAGTGCTGAATGGTGTTCGCATGTTCCGGGCCTAAACCACATCGCGGGATGCTCGTTCACAGGACGAACAATACCAAGGCTTTGATGGACTGTCGCATATCCTGACACGCGCTGGAGATATCTACGAAGCAGGGGATTATAGACGTCATAGACGAAAGAGTACACGGGTTGAGTGCGATGGGTTTGCATGCAGCGTGAGAAACACACCAGGTATATAAAAGTTTTCCTTTTTCACTACTATATAATAGTTAATTTAGGCGATTTCGTGCTGAGCAATCTTCCCTGCTTCCGAGCTTATGATTTTATGCATCCTCTCCACAAAAAGATCAGCGTCATGCGCGTATTTGTCATATTGGACGCCGGAGAGCTCTTTCACATGCCGATCCTGAATCAGCTTGTAGAGTTTGAAGAACTCTTTGAGCATCTCGGCATAGACTGCCTCAAGGTGCTTTGGCTTCACAAACCTCTCCTCAATGAGTTCAGGGATATGGGCTGGCGTTGGCGGAGTCTCGCCAATACTCATTAAGGCAGCATGCGCGGCATCAAGCACGGCCCAATACAAATCAATCCCTGCCTGGAGCAAATGGCCTTTCGCGCCGTCAATAGCGTTGGGCGCCTTGAGGAGATACGTCCATATGGATTCAGGGGTTGCGTTCATCCTGCCTTGCTCAAGAAGCGCCTGCATGGGCTCAAAAAACCCGAGGTCATACACAGGCACGCCGTCACGGAGCATATTCACGAAGATAGGATCTGCCTGCTTCGCAAGCTCCCAGAAAATGCTGAGCTTCATCGTCGTAAGATGAATATTCTCAGAGACTTTTTTTGCAATGCCCAGGGCGAGCATCTGATACGCCTTAAGGACATCCGGAGTGAGCTCCTTTTTGACATCGTCAATGACGACGAGAATATCAAGATCGCCTTTCTTAACGTCGCCTGAGCGCGCCTTGCTGCCAAACAATACGACGCACACGACAAAATCCTTCAGCTCCATGCGCAGCTTCTCAGCGAATTCAACGGCACGGACGCGCTCTTCCTCCTCATAGCGCATGACTTTCTTCACTCCCTTCACGATAAATTCCATACTTCCTTCATCCTCACACCCTTTAAAATCCTTTATGACCATCCTCAAATAGGGACAGTAATATTTAAATAGCATGGATTTTGACATGAACGCATGCATACCCTTGACATGGTCATCGCATTGATGCTTGCGACACCTCAACCGATATCAATTGAAGAGCACGCAGAGCCCGCCATACATGAGTATGTTGTTGAAGACGATGCTCCCATGTATAACCCCGTTCCTGCCCCTCAATATTACCAGACGCTTGATGCCGAGGCGCAGGAAGAAAACCTTGTATCGCATGATGAGCTGCAGGAGATCATCGCTGACCAGAAATTAAGAAATGCGGGCTTTTCGTCCGGCTCAGACAAGGGGATTTCTCCAGAATTACGGGCCGATTTTGAACTCTACAGGTTATGCTGCTGGAACTTTGTCATGAACAGAGTTGCGTATGTGTTTAGTTTGAGCTAGTGGGGCGCAATCAGAATGTCAACGAAAACCGCAACCTTTAAATAACAATACACATTTATACACACTAGTGTGTATGCCAAATGAAGTTCGCATTGACGAGAAAGGACATTTTTGCCCTGAACCAGGAGTTTGAGGACGGAGCGCTCCATAATGAAGCGAGCCTAGACTTTGCACTGAGCTATGCCCGGAGAACGGAAAACTGGACGAAAGCACTCGCATGGCTTGTACGCGCGATCCTCATCGACCATGTCTTTGAGGAAGGAAACAAAAGAACCGCGGCATTATTAATCAAAGCATATGCGGAGCATCAGGGCCACGGCACATACAACGACCGCGTTGTGAAATTGATCAAGGAAATTATCCTAAAAAATATCACAAGTATAAGCAGAATTGAGGAGCTGATTCAAGATGCCATCAAATAAGTTTTTAGTAGTTGCGCGGAAAATTGCGAAACGGGACTCTGCAGTATTCGACACCCTCATGGAATTTGAGAAAACGAAGGAGATGCGGAGCAAAACCCGGCTGAATTTCACTATTGACAAAACCATGGCTGCGCGTTTCAAAAAATACTGCCGCGAGCACGGCTATAACATGAGCGCGAAGGTTGAGCAGGCGATGAATAAAATAACTGGTGAGCAAAAGAGCTAATGAAACCTCGCCTCGAACGGAAGCTCGTATTTCGTCTTCTGGCGGATTTGCAGTTCGTTTAAGAATGGATAAAAGAGATGATTCATCTCATGCAATTTAACTTCCTCGAATTCCTGGCCATGGAGTGTTTCAAGAATCTCGATGCGGTTCGTGCCCATCCACGCTCTGCCGAGGATATTATGGCCGAGAACGCTTTGCGGCACTCTGAAAATCTGAATGCCTCCGGGAGTGTAAATGAGATAATAGTGATCTGATCTTCGTTTGCGCGGGTAATATCCATAATACGCCTGTGCGGCGGGCAGCGGTTTTTCCCGGCCAGCGTTTTTTGCATGCTGGGTAGCCCTCTTAACCTCCTCAAGAACTCCGGGATACGGGTCATACCGGGTGTCAGAGATGTCGCTGAGAAAAGGCTCAATTGTTCTCCGTTCCGGGACAGTGCTGAACTCAACCATTTGAAAACTCGTCAAATATTTTTGGATTCTTCTCAATGAATCGAGACATGATGCGGTTGAAGAAGAACAATTTTTTTCTCTTCACATAGAGGTAGCCGAAAACAGACACCACAATGCCCCCAAACAGGTCAACGATGAGATCCGCCATCGTATCCAAAAGCCCTGATTTCTGCATATTCGTGCCAAGCGTTGAGTCAGCGGTGAACTCGACTATTTCCCAGACAACGCCAATCGTTATGGCAAACGAGCACGTGAACAGGGCTATGAACGATGGGCTCAGGCGCACTTTGCTCTCCTGATTCATGATGTAAATCAAGAGAAAACCGATGAATCCGAACATAATCCCTGAGATCGTGTGCAAAAACAGATCCCACCACCAGAATCTTGTGTACCATTCATGGATCTCTCCAAGGAAGAGTGAGGTACAGCTTCGCGTTGCGCTCAATGATCGCGGGGAGAAACGTCAGGAGCAGGGCTACGGTTGCGATGAACAGGGTCAGCCATTTTTCAGCAAGTGTGGCGCTGATCATGGCTGCGATGATCGCGATGCGCAGGGCCAGGGAGATGATCAAATGCAGGCGTTGCGCCCTAGGAAACGTGGGAAACTGAAAGCCTTTCAAAGGCGGAAGACGCGGCAGGCGAAAGAATCGTGTAAGCCCCATGAGCTAGGGAGCTCGTTACGGGCATATAAATGTTTTGTGATTATGTCAGAACGCTCCGTTTTCGTTAGGCGAATCCTTCGGCACCTGCTGGCCGATGTCCCATAATTCAGCAATGTGATCGCCTTCAAAACGGAAAATATGAACAACAGCAATATCAGAACCGTCTTTTTCAAGCTGAACACGAGAATGAACGGCGACGAAGTTTCCATCCGCAAATATATGATGCACTTTGAGAAATTTATTTGGATTTGTGACGGCATTTTCTTCCATTGCCGCCAAAAGTGATTCTCTATCCCCTTTAAAGTATGCGTTATGGTGGCGAAAATTTGGGCTCACACATTTATCGTATGCTTCTCGCACCCTGCCGGAAGAGGCGAGGTGTAGGAATGACGTGGCAATATCTTTCTTGTTCATAGTTTTATTTCACCATACCCCCTATTTAAGTGTTTCTCAAGTTTTTAGGTACCGATATATTGACAGCTCACTGTTTCGACAGCTTTTTAAATCACAGTGCACTTCAAAAGCGCATGGGGGAACTTGAACTGCTTGCTGCATGCGTGCCAAATCTTGGAGTGTATCATAAACCGTCTGCGCTTAATCCTCAATCAACTGGACGTCTTGACCTCGTGCATCCGAATGGGCACGAGGCGCTCTTTGTGCACCCCGGGCCATCCGTTATATATCTCGGATGGACCCGACAGATCATCGCATCGCTTACTGCTGCTCGCATATCGAAGCATACACAAAACGTTGGTGAAATGCTTCTCTTCCAAGTGCTCAGCAGAGCGCGCGCGTCCAAGCATCCGGATGAAAGCCTGGTGTACTCAGCGCAGATAAATGCCGGCTACTTCCACCATCTTCATCTCATGCTACAGAAGATAGAGCATGTGTTTCTTGGAGGAAGAATTGATTCTGATTTTTATGCGCATCTCAGGCAGCCTCAAATGCCCACCGTGATACCTTTGTGTGCAGATCCCGCATATGCGCTTCATGCTCAGCTTTAACGCGATAAATTCTATACGCCCTTGCTTTGCCAAAAAGGCCGCGCACCGCATGAATGCGAATGCCATCCTGTCCTGTTCCCCCACTGTACACCGTCCAGCCGTTCTTCTGCTCATGCACATTTCCATTGCGCAGCACTTCAATCGTTCTCGCGAGTTCGGGCTTTGATAACTCACGGAGATGCCGGGAGAAGGAATATCCTGATCCGGCAGCGTTAAATGTGTATCGATTTCCAAAACCCAGATGCTTGTCGAGGATAAAGGCGATAATCTGATCCTCCTGAAGATTGCTCGCGATGATCTTGTCCCGAATAAAAAAGTCATCCCTGATGTATTTCAACGTCTGATGCAAACACGCATAGAATGTTTTTATCTTTCGATTGACATATCCGGCTGAAATTTGGGAACGGCGGATATACGGTTCCTGAAGGAGCATAATGAGGTCACCCACTAATGTCTTTATCGTAATGAGATTGCGTTGAATCTCTGGTGAACTCGGATACACTCTTCCAAGATCATCCAGATTGTCATTATATATCCGAAGTGTCGTGAGGACATTTTGGATGTTTTGAGAAAACCTGAGGTCAGCCCGCAGAATGCGCTCAATCTCCCGGATTTGTGACTGCGAATACACAAAGTCAAAACACGGCCGGTGTATTATCCTGCTGAGATCCTTTGCCAGTTCCATATTCACTCAAACGGAACCTGGCTCCAGAGCGTCCACTCATTGCTGGGAGCATACGCGCCAAAGATATACATGGGAGGTTCTGTTCGCCCAAAATAGCTGCTCTGCACATCGCCCCAGCGCGGACCAGGACCTCCCTGCGGAGCAGGAAACCGGTATATCGGAGACCCAAATGCCCTCCACGTTTCCGTCACAATCCTGCCTTTGCCAAACTGCTCCTCTTCATGGCCTTCTGACACGACAAATCCCTTCCATCCTCTCTTTTTGAACTCCTTAACAGCTTCTACGACAGGAAAAATGCCCTGGCCTGGAGGAAGATGACCATGCGCTCCTGTCGCGCTGTCAACGGCCTGAATACTGCCCACCGTGTTAGAATCAGCGAGTTTCTTCGATTGATCCATAAACCATTTGTTGAATTCCTTGATCCTCGTGTCTTCTGATTCACCGGGCTTTCTCCTGAAATTCCTCAGCCACATGCCCAAATGACTTGTGTCGAAAAGACCCTTAATGTGTTTTTCAGCGAGTTCCTTAGCTTGCTGCTCTGACATATTGCGCTCATGCGCTAACCGCTCTGCCATTTTCTCCCTTGACTTCTTTATCAGCTCAATGAATTCATCAGGATGGCCGCCATACGCCTGGGGCCAACCCAGCTCTGGACCGACAAAGAGCGGTTTGTCAGCGCGGACAAATGGATTGTTCTTTGTTTCTTCCATCGCGTAGATGCCAAGCTCAGCGTAACTGTCAATGGATTTTTCAATCGCGTATTTGTCAAGGGTTTTCATATGCTGGCGCTGAAGCTCCAGATCTGCTGCCTGCTGTTTTTGGCCTGTGATGAAGTCCTTCTCGCCGTGAATGAGCTTTTCCGTGTCTTTGATTTCCCTGTCTAAGATCTCGCTGGGATACTTATAATCCGGAGGAATGAGATGCGCGGACACGCCCATGCGCCGCGCCTCGGCCTGCAAAAGCCTGAACTTTTCTTCAGCGGGAATATTCGCCTCGAGATCATCGTAGAATTTCTTTGCTTTTTTGAGTCTCTCAAGATTTTCAAACGATTCGCGCACTTGCGTTTCGTATCGGGCAGCGTATCCACGCGCTGTTGCGACTTGAGACTCAACCGTAGCGTGAAAAAACGCTTCCTGCGGCGTGATGCTGAGCTCTTCGCGCTCCTCCGCGTTCGGTTGTCTGGCGTTCTGATTGATGAATTTTTGAATCTGGTACTGTGTGCGCTCCTTCGCCTCCGCAGTGAAATCACGCCATGTCTTTTTCTCAACCTCAAACGTCCCTTTCTCATGGTCGTACACTGGAACACGATGCTCGAAATCCACTTTGTTGCCGTCATAATCAACATAATCACCGGGAGCCACTTTGTTCCCTTTTTGGTCCGCGTATGTGCCTTTTTGGTCGGGAGAACGATTCCATTTTGGATAAAAGAGTTCCTGGTTTAAACGAATTTCCTGAATCACCCTTCCTGTCCTGTCATCAACAAGGTGCTTCACAGCCTTTTTTTCCTCCTCAGGATGCGCGTAGAATTGACCTTTCCATTGCTGCGCTCCATTATTCCACTTCGCATCGAAGATTGTCCTTGGGAATTCCTGGCTCCAAATGTCAACGCCGCCTCCGCCTGCAACTCAGACTCAAACCGACGAAAATTATGTGACCTGGAACAATATTCCTGTAGGCACCAATTATACTATTTCCGCCAGCGCCACCACTGCCGGTCTGACGACTACCGGCTATTGCT
>CAZHJH010000012.1:0-755 GCA_964533475.1 uncultured Methanosarcinales archaeon | reverse complement strand
AAATGTCAACAGAGCCTCCCCTGCCCACGTCTCCAGCGAATCGTATGGCTTCTCGCACTTCGTTAAGGTCATCATAGCGTTTTTCCTCGCTAATCCTTCCCGACTGGGGATCAAAACCTGAAAGATTTGAGATAGAGCTCGTGGGCATCTCGACCCCCTCAATCTCAACGTTATTGACTTCCGTGAGCTCCCTCAACGCCTGCCTCACGTCCTTTCCATACGCTTTCGCCCTTCCTCCAATCGCGGAGTTAGATGGCGTTGTCATGACGAGCTGTATGTTCGCAGCGCCGCTTCTGATCGCAGATGTCGTTGTCTGAATAATATGCGCGCCTGTTCTCGGATCACGCTCAGGCACGGTCATACCTATGTCTTTAATGGGAACAATGGGCTCCGGAGGATTCACCTGAGCATTGCCATACGGACTCCTGTCCATTGCGGAATAATAATCAGTGCGGAATTCGACCATACGCTGTTTTTAACTCCTTTTCTATATAAAGATTGTGGGAAGTTTCAAGGAGGAGGGTAGTATTGGGCTTTTTAGTTACCGTATAGTATCGTTTAGAACCACATGAGTTTTTTTGGGACCGTGCCGAGGAGCACCCTACATGTTTTTAAACGCACGACGACTTTCAAAATCCATGGCGTGGTTTCCAGGAATAACCGTGGATCGTTGGGGCATCATCTTCCAGATTACAGACTCCCGGCTGACTGAGGAAGAACGCTTTGAGATCACTACAGAAGCGGTTATCGCATAT
>CAZHJH010000011.1:0-19695 GCA_964533475.1 uncultured Methanosarcinales archaeon | reverse complement strand
TAGGAGCACAGAGAGCACTAGGTCGTGGGTTCAAATCCCATCAGGCGCGTATTTACTTCCCTACTTCAATCACGATATGCTTCTTATCAGGCACAGAAAGATATAATTCACAGCCTTTTTTGAGGTCAAGACTCCTTACAATGTTGCTATTGAAGTAGATTCCCAATCTGTCAGCCGAGAGCTTCACGATCTTCTGCCGTATCTGCAAGGGCTGCAGTTCTGCAAGCACTTTGGCTGAGCTGCTTTTCTCGAAGCTGAAATAGTCACAGTTCGCGCATTGAAAACTGATAGCACTGCTTTTAGCGCCGTCAACACGCACATTCACTCTTTTCAGGAATCCATTACATTTAGGGCATTTCATGTTTTGCATTGATCACGAAGAGTGTTTTGTTTTTGATCGTAAACAGGATATACCATCCTTCCTGCTCAATTTCATATACTCCTTGCTTCTTCCTTGGGTTCTTGCATTCCAAGATGAGCTTTACTACAACTTGCCACGGAACCTGGCGCGCGTGATGCTTCAGATAATGTTCAGTTGGCTAAATGCTGGTGAAATGAACCATCATCTCACAATGCTTACACAGCTGTAGTCTAATTGACTATATAAATCTATTGTGTCCTCTATGGGATTTACCTGGCTTGGTCCTTTAATATGCGCTTGCTCGCTATAAACGAAACTTATTCAGAGCTATTGAAGCCTTTTCGAATTATCGGAGCCAAACCAGAAAATATTCCGGCGAGGCTCGGAATTATTGCAGAGGGCAAACCCTTCTCTGAGAACTTCTTGTGCTAGTGGTTTGATGTGTGCGCGGCTTATTTTGATGCGTTGTCACTCAAACTTCTCACAAAACGCCGTATCTCTCTCGATACTCTGGACACATCGTTCAGAACGATAATATGATTTGACTTATCAAACACAACGAACTTTGCTCCGGGAATTGCTGCGCTTGTTTTCATCCCGGATTTCAGAGGAAAAATAGTATCTTTCTTTCCATGGATCACGAGCACAGGAATTCTTATCTTTGGCAAGAAGGATTCGAGGTCAATACGGTATGCTGTGTTTAATGACAGCAAAAAGCCCCGCAATCCCGTATTCTTTATGTCGGCTATGAATCGCGGAATGCTCCAATCTCCTGAGTGGGGAAATTTCTTGTAGTTGACATGCCCGCCTTTTATGCTTGTGTTATCTAACTCTTTCAGCTCTCCCGTAAATGATAACAACGGACGCAGCACGCGCGCCAGTTTGGTTTTTGCAGGAACTGCATCCGCGCTGATTAAAATCATAGCTTTGACGAGCTTTGGGTGCTTACGAAGGAAATCCAAAGCAACAAAATTACCGAATGAATGGCTTATCAAAATAAAGCCAGAAAGCTTTTCCTTAGAAACCACGTTGTACACATCCCGCGAAAAAGCGCCAATCGAATAGTCCTTTGCTTGTTTTGGATGGAATGATTTGCCATGCCCCCTTAAGTCCATCGTAAGTATATTGAACTCTTTTTTGAGCCTGCGCTCATAGGGCAGCCACGCGGACGAACTTCCAATGATGCCATGCACGAAAACGAGCGTCGGCCTCGCCGCGAAATCGCTCTTGCGATAGTAAATCCGATTGTGCAGAATTTTGGTTTCCATCCTATCCTTTCGCCATATGATATTTTCGCGCGTTGTTTTTAAGCATTATGATCGCTTCTTCTGCATCTCCTCATAAATCTTACGTACATCCTTCTTCTGGCCGTGGAGAACGTACTCGATCCTAGGAACTTCTGAGTCTCCATGGATCATTCGCAGAGCTCCCTCTTTCACATATTTTTTGACCAAGTTAAATCGGCCTTCCTTGTCCAAGCGCCGCACATCAACAAGCACAGGAATTCGAGGAATAACCCTGAATATGCCCCCTGCTTTTTTCACGCTTGAAACAAAAGCAAAGTCCTCACAAATGAGCTGCTTTTCCGGAAACCCGTGAGTTTTTTTCCAAAACTTTTTCTTGCAGAAAATGCAAAAGCCACCGCTCTGGGGGTAAATATATTGAAGATTTTTCATCCAGAAATTGTATAATGCGAATAATGTTTTATCCATCGGCTTTGATGTAATCGGCTCATATTCTGCCGTCGCACAATCTATTTTATATTTCTTCATATACGCGAGGTTCTCCTGTAAAAACAAAGGGGGCAACACGACATCAGCATCAAGGAAAAGAATCAAGGGAGCATTTGCCACTTTCGCGCCATTGTTTCTACCCACGCTTGGAAGACCCCCCTCAACGATTTTGCATCCAAAGGATTTTGCTATGGCCCTTGTCTTATCAGTGGATTGGGCGTCGCTTACAATAATCTCATAATCCTTAAATTCCTGCATCTTAATGCTGTGGAGCAGCCTCGGTAAATATTGCTGTTCGTTCTTGGTTATGATTACAATACTAAGGTGCATATACCTCACTGAGCATGACCCCTATTTTAAGTTAATCTTTTATAGTCTCTTTCTTATTATTTTGTATGCAACCCCTTATCGAGATCAGTGAAAGTCTACGCATCTTCAAGCGCAGGGCAGGTGGAGGAGATTGGAAGCGCTATCCTGGTGATGCTCGAGAAATATGCGGGAAGATTGTCGAGGATTGCTGGAACGGTCGTTTTTTCCAGACAAGCACGGGGCACTTCTGTCAATTCTATTCAAGGGATTTCGCATGGTGCGCTGAATCACTGATTCGGTTAGGCCACGGGCAACGAGTGAGAAAAACGCTTGCATACGCTCTTGAGCGGTTTTCCAAACATGGCCATATCAGAGGAGCCATAACCCCCTCCGGAAAACCCTTCGATTTTCCAAGATATGCGATAGACAGCGTGCCGTATATGATTCACACGCTTGTGATCCTTAGTGACCATTCCCTTTTGCGCCAGTACAAAACTATTTTGGAAAAGGAAATTGCATATTTCTTCAAGCGATGCATTGATCCTGAAACCGGATTCGTGAAAAATGATGAGTATTTCACGGGCATGAGGGATCATGCGTATAGGAAGCAGGTGTGCTATGACATTGTCATGGTGGGAATGCTTGCACACGACGCCAGGAAACTCGGATTAAAGCATCCTTTTGGGCAGCGCGATTATGTGAAGCTCATTAAGCATCTATTTTGGAATGGAAAATGGTTTTATGGTGATCTGGAAACCAAAGCATGGAGCTCAGAAGCGAATCTCCTACCGTTTTGGTCAGGACTTTTCAATGATGCCGAAATGTTTCGGAGTGTAGTCAAAGAGATAAAAAAACGCGGGCTCGACAAACCATTCCCCTTGAAGTACGATACTGAACCGCTTCAAAACAGGCATTTTTTAGCATCACTCTTCGCTCCGAATTATGAAGGCGACACGACATGGATGCATCTTGGAATGATCTATCTTTCTCTCCTTGCACACTATGACACCAAAGAATTTAAAAAACACATAGCTTTGTGCACATCATTGATAGAACGCCATGGTACGTTCCTTGAAGTGTTTCAACCTGGGGGAGAACCCTACTCGACCTGGTTTTACAAGGCTGATGAAGGAATGCTCTGGTCAGCCATCTTATTGGAGTTGATGATGCATCGTTAGAATACTGTATACGATCAATGGTGAAGGACTCGGGCATTCAACACGAAGCAGAATACTCATTGATCATCTCTCCAAGAAACATACGCTTAAGCTTTTTGGAGGGCTTAAGGCATATACCTATTATGCCAATGCCGGATATGACGTGCAAAAAATTTATTGCTCGAAAATCATATACGGTGGGCCAAGAGTGAGAATCCTCGCAACAATTATGCGCAACCTCGTCCATTTTGTCCTCTATGGCTGGATATCATTTATTATTGCTTTTTTTCGGGCACGGCGTTTCAGGCCCGATATTATTATCAGCGATTATGAACCGTTTGGGCATTATATCGCCTTGTTTCTGCACGTACCAAGAGTCAACATCGACAACCAAAGCGTTATTACGCGCACCAAGCATACATCCAAGGACCACACCATTGACAGAAAAGTCGTGGAGATCCTCAATTGGGTTATGACGTGGCCTGCCCACCAGTATATCACAACGCATTTTTACCCCTTTCAACCCCTTTTCAAAAACACGATGATTCTTCCCGTAATATTACGCAAGGAAGTAGTACACCAGAGGGCACGCAAAGGCGGGCATATCCTCGTGTATCAGACTTCACATACGTATGATGAACTTCTTCCTCCGCTTCGCAGCGTTCGTGAGCACTTCATTATATACCCGGCTCAGAAAAACAAAAAGGAAGCATATATCACGTTCAAAACGTTTTCCGAGAAAGGGTTCCTCCATGACCTCGCGACGTGCAGAGCAGTGATCACCAATGGCGGATTTAGCCTCATGAGTGAAGCTGTTGCCCTGCAGAAGCCGATTTACTCAATTCCTGTTCGCCACCAGTACGAACAGATTTTCAATGCGCAGCTTGTCGCCCGTGCGAAAATCGGCGAGCATCATGACTCGATAGATGTTCACTCGCTGAAGCACTTTCTTAAAAACCTTCCTTTATATGAAAGGAATATTAAGAAATATTCCCGATGCGGGAACGATGAGCTCATAAGAATTGTCGATGGTATTATCAGCGACGTATCGGATCAAAAAAACACGAAACCATTATAAACTGCGTTTTGTAATATAGAGATTCATGAAGCGCAAAGCATGGGTTGTTTCTGTGGAGATGGGATACGGTCATCAGCGGGCGGCGAGCCCCCTGAGTGAAATCGCGTGTGAGAGGATCATCACGGCAAACAGCGATAAGTGGGTCTCTCAGAAAGACAGACGGGTGTGGAACCACGCTAAACTGTTTTATGACTTTGTAAGCCGCATGAGATCAAAAGGCATCATAGGCACAATCCTCTTCTGGCTATACGACCGCATGCAGCAAATCTCCCCCTTCTATCCCTTCGCTGACTTGTCACGGCCAACATACTCGGTACTCTATCTCAAGCAACTCTGCAGGCGTGGATTCTGCAAGAGCCTATTGCACTATCTCGAAAAGGAAAAAATACCTCTTATTACGACACATTTTGCCCCGGCAATGGCCGCAGAATATCATGGCATACGGAATGGATACTGCATCATCACCGATACGGACATCCATCGCATTTGGGTTACAGACCATCCTGAAAAAAGCACGATCCAATATCTTGCTCCTTGCGAGCATGTCGTTCAGCGACTAAGAGAGTATGGAGTGTCGCCTCAGAAAATCTTCTTTACAGGTTTTCCCCTTCCCAAAGATAATATTGGGAAAAAACTCGAGTTTCTTAAACGAGACTTGTCCCAACGGCTGTATAATCTCGATCCCAATAGGGTATTCATCAGAAGACATGCCGCCACGATACGGCAGTTTCTCCACAAGCTCCCTTCGAAAAGCAAGCATACACTCACACTGATGTATGCAGTAGGCGGTGCTGGAGCGGAGTATGAGAGGGGAGTTCGCATTATGAAGAGTCTTACCGCAAAACTGAAGAGGAAGGAAGTGCGGTTAATTCTCGTTGCAGCGACGCATCCTCACGTCTATACGTATTATGCTGAGGAAATCAAAAAGGCGGGGCTCGCATCTCTGGTTGATGAGAGTGTCATCATTCTCCACGCACTCGATAAAAAACAGTATTTTTCAACGTTCAATTCATTGTTGCGATCAACAGATATCCTCTGGACAAAGCCCAGCGAGCTTTCGTTCTACTGCGCGCTTGGGATTCCGCTCATCATTGCTCCTCCTCTCGGAGCGCATGAGATATACAACAAGCAGTGGCTTGAGCACATGGGTGCTGGATTTGATCAGGAAAACCCTGATGCGGTGTCTGACTGGCTCTTTTACTGGCTTAAGGATGGCAGGCTGGCTGAGGCTGCATGGGATGGATTGTTTAAAGCACCGACTCTGGGAACGTACAGAATTGAGGAACTCGTGCTAAGAGGAAAAAAGCCCGTTATTGATCCAGCGAAGCTGTTTTAAAGTCTTATTTTGCACAGAACTTCTTTTGTTACTATTTAGCAGTGCTTACAAACCGAAACATTTAAATATAAGTTAATTCTACTATATAGTAGTTACAATATAGAGATTCGTGGGGGGTGCTTTTGATCGCTGATTTAGATGCGCTAGTGAAGAAGGAGAAACCGAAGAAAGTAGCAGTAGAACCAGACTACATGAATGTGTTCTCGGAGATGATGAAATGAGCCGATTACGAAACGTCGGAGTTATTGCTTCCTCTCTTGGCATTGTTTCCCTCCTTGGGTGCAATCAGTCAGAAGAGCTGCCTACTCATTACGCTCCGCAAACGCAGACAATTATTGATGAAAACCTACGTGAATATCTCCTTACGCCATTTGACATTGACAAAACTCGGTTTATTTATACCACGAATGTTGCGGATTTGCTCGCGGTTGCACAATTCTACAGAGAATCTGCAAGCGAGCTCCGGGAACGAGAAGGGGGCATGTGGGATCAGATCGCTCTTCTTGAGTACAATGATCTCCTTGCAACAACCCGGGCAGAGACGCAGGCTAGGAATCAGGGAAATGCAGGAGTGCTTCGCACTGCGCAGGATCATGCCCGATCACAAGTCATTGACCGGCAATTGATCTATGCGCTTCGAGATGACGCTCCATTAACGTTACCTCTAGGCCTCACAGTCCGGTTGCGTGGAGCACCGGAACCTGTTTACGCTTCAGACGCATCTTCCGTGGATGGATACGTTTTTCCACTAAGCGTTGAGCGTTCGGGTGATGGTTCAGTGACCACTGCAATCAACACAACCCGTGGAGATACGACCGTTGCGGATCTGGAGGCGCTCTTTACTAATCAACAGTCTAGGTGAAACCCAATGGCACGCAAAAAACAAGTTGTGGAATATGATGAGGAAGACGAGCAGTTCATCTACGATGAAATCACGGGCGCACGCGGCAGGAAGACAGCGCTCAGCTTGCTGAACAAGCGCAACGTGGGCAAGCATGAGCTGGATGAGTTGTTCTGCGACTGGCAGTAAGGTATATAAAGGCAGGACTTCCGCATGTTTATATGACGGAAGTTTTTTTTATTAGTCTCATCGCGTTTCTCGGATTTCCCTCAGGTGTTTTTCTCTCGTGGTGGATCAAAGAGGAAGTGAAGCCGGGAATTAAATATTTTTTTCTCACGATGATTCTCACGGTGAGTGTATATCTCTACGCGGCACTTGTGCAGTTTTCAGTATTTTTAGCAGGATTTGCTGCGCTCGCGTTTCTCATCTTTTCGTTACTTAAGCCTAACGCGCATATCACGTGGCTTGTGTTTCCATTGCTTGGACTCGCGCTCTTTATCGCCACAACGCCTGAACAAGGAGTACTCATGGGCAGCCTCACGTTTCTGTATGGGATGGCAGCGGCAGGATACGCGTCACTGCGCTACCCGTTAATGAAGAACGTCTTATATCACGTTCCCTATTTAGCTATTGTAATTCTCTTAGTGGTGATTGCATGAGATATGACATGCATGTGCACACGTATTATTCTCCGTGCAGCAATATGGCCCCTGAGCTTGTGCTGAAGATGGCAAAGAAAAGAAAACTCGATGGCATTGCGGTTGTTGACCATGACTTGTTTAAAGGAACGCTGGAAGTCAAGAAACTCAATAAGGATAAAGATTTTCATGTCATTCTGTCCGAAGAAATCACAACCAATAAAGGGCATTTGCTCGCATACGATATTCATTCCGGGATTAAAAGCAGGGATTTCTTTGAAGCGGCGGACGAAATTCACAGGCAGGGCGGTCTGGCGGTCATCGCGCATCCCTTCAGACCTGTGAAGCGCCACCACTTTCAACTTCCTCTAAAAAGCGTGAAGGGTATCTTAGATGCCGTCGAGGGGTTTAACGGCCGCATTCTGCTCAATCAGGGAAACATCCGCGCGCAGGAAGAAGCAAAGAAACTCGGTTTTCCCATGACCGCGGGATCAGACGCGCACATACGGTTTGAAGTGGGAAGATGCTGGATGGAATTCAAAGGCGATTGGAGGAAAGCGATCCTCTCCAAGAAAGCAGCGCTGCACGGCAGCATATGGCAAGGTAGAATAGGTGGGGTGTGCACGGGATTGCATAGGCTCCGCCTCATATAGATGCTTACTTATTTATACTAAAATAAAATCCTTCTCTCATGCACATAACCATCCTCGACTGCTACACAGACGAACCGGCGGGATTAGGTGTGCCCCCATATCTCGGTACATATCCCCGCTACTTATATGGACTACTCAAACAACAGGGAGAAGTGCGCTACATTACTATTGATGATCTCAGACTTCATTTCCACTATCACGACAAGGTTCCTGTAACGACGGTCAAGGACACGACAGATATTCGTGTGTATAATTTGACGCGGCCGATCAAGCAGATTCTCGAAGAGACAGATCTTCTCGTAGTTATCCTGGGAGTTCACGTTCCTGGCAAATACCTCAGCGCGCTTCCGGGGACATTGCGAGAAGTCGTTCCCATGATTAAGGATTTGAAGTGCAGGAAGATTCTCACGGGCCCAGCGATTTTTGGAACTCAGCTCGAAGGCGGAAAGTCATATGAAAAAACAGATGTCTCCTGTTTTGATGAGGTGAAGCAGTTTGGGTTTGAGTTTGGACCATTTGACAAACTTCAAGAGTATGCGCTTAAAGGGGCAGCACTCATCAAGGAGATTCCTGATTACAGAATCATAGAGATTGAAACGGGAAGGGGATGCAATATAGGACATTGCAGCTTCTGCACAGAGCCCATAAAAAACAAATTCTTAAACAGAAAAACAGAGGAGATTGTAGAGGAAGTCAAGGCGTACTATGCTCTCGGCTGCAGATACTTCAGACTTGGGAAGCAGAGCGATTTTTATTCGATCGAAGATCCCATAGGATTACTTAAAAAAATACGGGCAGTGTGCCCGGACATCAACGTGCTGCATATCGATAACGTGAATCCTGTTTTTGTCGTTGCAAAAAATGGCGTTGAGATCACAAAAGCCATTGTTCAATACTGCACGGAAGGTAATATCGCTGCGTTTGGAGTTGAAAGCTTTGATCCTGTGGTGGTTAAAGAGAATATGCTCAACTGCCAGCCTCACGTCGCTATGAAAGCCATTGAGCTCATAAACACGTACGGAGCAGAGCGCGGCCCGAATGGAATGCCAAAGTTTCTACCCGGAATCAATATTATCTTTGGACTCGGAGGAGAGACAAAAAAGACACATGAAGCCAACATGAAAGCGCTGCAGGAGATTTATAACAAAGGATTCATGCTGAGGCGCATCAATATTCGACAAGCGGCGATTCTTCCCAATACATTACTTTCTTCTAAGTTTGGCAGCAAATTCCTTCACAAAAACAAGAAGTATTACTGGAAGTGGAGGAATGAGATCAGGCAGAAAATCGACTTTCCCATGCTTGAACGCATTACTCCCAAAGGCCATATCCTCAAAGACGTGTTCACAGAGATCTATGACGGAAAGACAACGTTTGGAAGGCAGATCGGAACGTATCCTTTGATTGTGGGCATTGAAAAACGAGTGCCATTAAGAAAATTCTACACCGTAAAGATCACGAAGCATATGCTTAGGAGTGTAACGGGAGAAGTTGTGTAATTACTTCCTCAGCATTCGGTCGATTCTCTTAAGCTGCTGCTCCTCATCCTCAAGATCTGACCTGAGCACGACACTGTTTGTTTTGCCTCTGAGCTTTTTTAAGCCTTTATCGATTTTACTCAGCTCAAGATTCTCGGATTTTAACGCCTTGCTCACAGCACCGCTCTTTTCCTTCGCCATGCGCCGCTCTATTTTGGTGTCGATCTGGCTCAGTTGTCGGTCTTCCTGTGAAAGCTTGGCTTTAAGTCTAGTCATTACATGATCAATAATCTGCCTAGGGTTAGCCTTCCTGACGTGCGGCGGCGTATATTTCAGCTTTTTCAGTCGTTCATTGATCTGCCTGAGCTCCTTTTGTGTTCTTGTAATCGGCGGTTTCTCAATGGACTTGGCTATGAGCTGCTTCTTTGGCGCTTCTTCTTTGAACTTCTCCAGTTTGGCATTGTCCTCTTTCAATAATGTGTCAAGCTCTTCAACATCTGCCTCTTTCCTGCTTAGGAGGTTGAGAAGCTTCTGCATATGGCTTCGCTTCCTCTGCGTGAGCATGTCTTCATACGCGGTTTCCACTTTCGCCATGGCTTCCTCAGCACTTAACTCAGGCACTTTCGGCATCGGCGGCTGCTTCTTGATTATCTCAACAGGGGCCTTCTTCAAGAAGGTGTCTAACTCCTGCTTAGTCGGCTGTATCTTCGGGGGCATATCAAGGACGGGCACACGGATTGGCACGGGTCTCTTCGGTTCAATGAGTTCTGCATGCTCTGGTACAGCTTTCGCTGCAACTTCCTGCGTACTTGGCTCAGGCACGGTTGGCATAGGTGGGCGCTTCCTGAGGAGCGATGCCAGCGCCACAATTGTCGCTCCAGCAATGAGTATCCAGAGATTGGATGCACGGACACACACCCCCTCAGTGAGGACCATGAGTGCAATAGCCAAGGCTCCCATAATGAGCGCCGCGATCACAAACACGCGTCGCTTCGTGAAGAATATCATAACTGCAGTGAGTATAATCACAATCGCCGTGACAAGCATAGCAACCCAGTAGATGCTATTCGGTATTGCGCAGAATGGCGCGACAATTATTTCCGGGGTGATGATCTGGACGCTCGTGAAAGGCCTTGGCTGCTCTACTTCTGGAGCTGGTTTCGGTTTCTCAATAACCGGCAGTCTGGGCACGGTTGCATTCGGCTCAGGCATTACTACCACTGGCGGTGGCCTTGATACACCTTCACCGCCTCCACCGCCTCCTGAAGATATTGGGACGCAAGCATTACATGTTCCTGAGCAAGATCCTGAAGTGCAGCCAACACTGGAGTCACACAGCTCTCCTGGCTCAATGACGCCGTTGCCGCAAGTGATCGTTCGTGAAACGAAAATCGTGATATTATTGCTCTCTGTAACATTCAGGCCATCGGACGCCGTAAACACAATCGTGTCGTTGAACGCAGTCTCAACATCGTTGAATGTGTAGTTTGCTCCGAGCACTACGGTTCCGTTTTCAATCGTTACGGTGAGGTTTTTTCCACCCGTGTAATTATATGTGAGATTATCCGCTTCATAGTCGTAGAAGTAATCATCTAAGTCTATGAGCGTATAGTTTACGGCGTGGAAGAATGACGCATTCTGAATATCCTGCGTGATGTTCAAATCCGCGAAGAGCAATTCTCCGGATGTTTCGGAGGTTGCATTCATGCTTATCGTGCACGTTAAATTGTTGTTCGAGAGCGTGCAGCTTTCACATGCACAGCCAGATGCAATCAGTGAATTCAGGGCGGAAGCAAATGACGCGTTTGTGAATACTGTTGTCGTATTGAGCACTCCAGTATAATTCAAGATGTTAATTCCGCCAATGCCGAGCGAGATGTTTGTGGGATACGAATTATTGTAAATCGCTCCCGTAATGTTCACACTTGCGTTTTCTGCAGTTACCCTCATCGAGATGCGAATCGCGGGCATGATGCTGCCATTTGTGATGGAATAAACACTGAAGCCCGGAGCAGAGAACGTGACATCTGAGCCGGATACGCTTAATAAGCTGCATGAAGCGCAGTCAGTTCCGTCTTTGAGGATTCTGAATGTGGAGAAGCTTAATCCCTTGATTGTTATATGTGAGGAAGCGTTGAATTCAGGCAGGAGAATGCCATCAATCTCCACATGATTAAACGAGAGATTGACATGGTTATCTAGGTCGAAGAAGTCACGGTGCGTGAAGTCAAGTGTTTGCGTGAAATCAACCGTGCCGTAGCTATTATTGAGAACAACGCTCAAGACAGGCCATGCAATCTCTCCGGAGACATTTCTAAAGTCGAAGAGGTTACGGCTGTCGTTGATCTTTGGCGGTGTATGTACTGGAGTGAGGTCAAGCTTTACGCCCTGCTCGGACATGACCTGCGGCTGCGTTCCTGCAGCTGTTTCATACGTGAGCGACATTCCAGATTCGTTCAACGTCGCCCTCTTGATCTCAGGGATAATGGAATATCCCAGCGTCGTGTTTTGCTCAGACTCGATTGAGGCTATGGCTATTGAAGAGAGCAAGAGCATCATAAAGATCCATGAAGCCCATTTCATGAAGGCGCTCATGATCGCACCTTCCTCTGGGCCCTATGCGCGACAGTCCAGATCGTTCGGTCATTTCTATTGAGGAGAACGGCGATGCGATGCAATGAAAATCCCGTGTCTTTCAGGAGGTAGAGCACAATTGACTCGAGAATCGAAAGCTTCCTATTACGCAGCTTTTCAAGGGGGATGGGAACAGATGTCGGATGATGATCCGCGTGCTTTTTTGGCTTTAATGATGCCCTATGATATGCTGTCCATATCGTGCGCTCGTCACGATTAAGGAGCATTGCGATGCTTCTCAAAGGAAGCTGCCGTTTTTCCTTGAGATATGCGACAAGCGTTTCGAGAACGGCTGCTGTGCGGTCCTGAAAGATAGAAGAAGGAATGGTTTGCTCACTACTAAAAACGAGCGCTAGCTCGGATTCTATAGGCTTTCTTATTCTCTCTAATCTGTCATTAAGCCTATTTTTCGAACTTTTAGGCTTAAACTGCACTTTTGTTGCACTTTTGCGTTTTTTATGCTTTATTTATGCTATTTAGTACTTACAATGTAAGTATTCTATATAAATGTTGCGGAGAAAATGCCTGCTTCGTTATACTTACAATGTAAGTATTACTTATATATAAAGATACCTATAATGGTTAACCATCGTTTTTTTATAGAAAACCCACTCATATACATGCATGGGGCTCATAAAAATATCCGTGATACTTCCGACCCATAGCCGACCAGATCAGCTTAAAGACTGTCTGCGGTCACTTCTGAAGCAAGAATATCCGACATCCCATTTTGAAGTTATTGTTGTGGATGATTCTGGAACGCATTATGCGAGGCATCTGCTGCGGGAATTTGGAGAGCTCTCCCTGCGCTATATCCCCCATGATAGGAATAAAGGCGTTGCTGCCGCACGGAACACGGGCATACGGAACGCTCGTTACCCCCACGTGGCACTGTTAGAAGACGATCTCGTGCTTCCCCCTGAGTATTTGCTCACCATCCATAATTATTTCCGCTTGCCGAGAGCGTCTGTGCTGAGGTTTCGATTCACACCCCTGCACCAATCAGCCTGGAGTATGATTAATCAGAGCTATATCTCGGATGTTCCACAAACAAAGGACCGCTATGAATCTTCAAATGCTCCGATTCTCAATGCGTTTGCCTTACCGGTTACTGCATTTCGTAAGGTTGGCCTTCTCCATGAAGATTTTGACCGGTCGTCAGACACAGAATTCGCCCTGCGCTTACAACGTGCAGGGATCCCGATTCACGTGCATAATACGCTTATGGTTGCCCATGCCCACCGTGCTCGATTCCTTGACTCTCTGCGACAAAAATATTCTTGGGGAAGAAATGTCGCAGCTCTCAAACGCATATATCCTGAGTACACGCATCCATTGCCACCCGCACATAAGTATTATATCACCCGGCTTTTTACAGCAACCTTGGATCAGGCACTTCATGAAAACCGCTTGGTGAAAACCTTAATACATATGCCTTTTCTGTTCCTCCTCAATGCGGCATGGACGGTTGGAGTTTTTAGAGGCGAGCAATGATCCAGGTTTCCGTTGTCATTCCAACATATAACCGAGCGGGGTTGCTCGTACGGTGCCTTGAATCGCTCGCAAAGCAGCGCGTATCTAACAAAGAGTATGAAGTCATTGTCGTTGATGATGGAAGTATAGATGGGACGCAGCACGTTGTTGAAGGATTCAGAAAGCGCATGCACCTAAGGTATATTAAACATGCCAGGAACCGCGGCATTCCAAGCGCGCGCAACTCCGGAATACGCCATGCCCGCGGCAACTATATCGCTTTTGCGGCAGACGATTATGAACTGCCGGGAAATTATGTCCAATGCATCATAACACTTTTTGCGAAGCATTCTGATGTTCACGTCATCAAATTTAACTTAATGTGCAGAAAAAACGCGTCTCGGTATGAGCAGCTTCAGCATCGCTATTGGGAGTACCATATTCTCGCAGCATACCATCTTGCATTGCAGCAGCCGGAACTCCTTAGGATAAAAAACACAAAAAAACAGCATACGCATATAAAACCGTTCTTTTCTTCGAGGATTGAAGCTGGAGTCTGTGCGTTTAGAAAAAACATATTCACTTCTGTCGGCTATTTCCGCGAGGATCTGCAACGCGGGGAGGATGCAGAATTTACGATTAGATTGGCGCACGCTGGATATCCCCTCTTTTTTTATCCATACGTGCACGTCAAGAGAAGGTATAGCAGATCACTCTTTTCCAGTTTTTTACTTGCTTATCGCGCAGGCAGATGGCGCTATCGCATCAAGCTCCATCATCATCGCTTTCCTCTATTAATTACATCAGGGCTTCTAAAGACACTTGATAGGTTTTTGAACGTGATCGTAACACCTTTACGCATGGCTGCGCGAGAATCTTTGTTCCTTCCAAGGATATATGTCTTTCTCGTCATCCTCGTCATAAAAGTTGGAGGCTTTCTCGGTGAAGTTGAAGGGCTGTTTCAATATATCGCGCGGAGGATTTTACGCAAATGAATATCTCGGTTATTATTCCAACATATAATCGCGTCCATCTCTTGGAGCGGTGTGTTGATACACTTCTCGCGCAATCCCACCCTCCGCATACCTATGAGATTATCATCGTTGATGACTGCAGCACGGACGGAACAAGGAACTACGTTTCAACGCTACGCCATAGCACCATCCGGATATACACGTTATCCAAGAATCAAGGGCCTGCAGCAGCGAGAAATTTTGGCGCGCAGAAGGCAAAATATGGGATTCTCGCGTTTGTTGACGATGATGAAGAGGTTCCTTCGGATTACCTCACAACGATTGCTCGGTTTTTCAAGCTGTATCCGCGCGGAGCATTGACGTTTCGAGCGCGTGCAGCGCGGCCAGCAAAACTCTGGATGCGTGTGCATGAGACATGTTATCCTTTTGATGCTCCTTACATTCCTGCGCTCAGCATGAGCAAGCTGGAGGGGCTCGCGATTCCCAGACATATCTTCTTATCGATCCGAGGGTATACGGAATCATTTCGTCTCGCAGAAGACACGGAGCTGTTATGGCGCATGAAAGGCATGAATATTCCGGTTTATCTTTGCACATCGGTCACGCTGCTCCATCATGAACCAGAACGCACGTTTGCCATGCTCAAAAAGAAATTTTCGTGGGGGCTGCAAGTGTGCCGGTTAAAAAAGCTCTATCCTGAGTATCCTTATCCTATTCCCAACACCCTATCTCATGCGTTACATTACTTTATGATTCTCCCACATGGTTGCTTTAACCATATCCGGAACGCTCGGTCATTTATGCACGGGATGCTCACACTTCCGTATTACGTCTTGTTTAGGCTCGCTTGGATTGCGGGAGTGCTTTACGGGTACCGAAAATGAACATTTCAATCGTCGTCATGACTTACAACCGGGCGCGCTTACTGAGAAAGTGCCTTGAAAGCATTGCACGCCAGCGGTTTCCTACATATGAAGTCATAGTCGTCGATGATGGAAGCACGGATGATACGGCATCTGTTATTCATGCGTTTTTGCAACAAAGCAAACGTTTCAGAGCGTATAAACACACAACGAATCAGGGCGTTGGAGCAGCGCGGAATACGGGATTACAGTATGCACGTTACCCTTATGTTGCGTTCATCGCTGATGATTATGTTCTGCCTGATACGTACTTGCGGGATATGAGTGATTTTATTCAGGCGCATCCAGTGGCAGCGCTTGTGCGATCGCTCATAGTTCCAGGACAGCATACAGGATACGCATCGAGCGTTGATGCACTCATGTTTCAGGCAACGATCAGGTTGCAGGCATTTTGCAGACACCGTATTACCCCCCTGAAACGCATGCGGTACCTCTTCACTTATTATATCCCCGAGAATGCGCAGCGCAACACGGTCATGCCTGCGGCGTATGCAGCCGCGTACAAAAAAAGCATATTGAAACAAGCAGGCGGTTTTAACGCATTGTTGCGCCAAGGAGAGGATTATGAGATGTTATCAAGAATATTGAAGATGTCAAAAGAGCTCTACTTCTGCCCGCACATTAAAGTGCATCGCGCGTATACGCAGACACTCACATCACTCTTAAAGAATCAGTTTTGTGCGGGGGCAACAATGAGATCAATTCCATTTTGGAAAGCGCCTTCATTCATGCTGGGAGGGTTTTTCGACATGATCCTGTTCATAAAACAAGCGCATGGGCTTCAAAAACTTATGTATACTCCCGGATTTATGCTCAGCATCATCTCGTTTCGCTTAGGATATGTCTTCGCTAAACTACGCCTTTTGTAGTCTGTGATATTTTCTGACCACCTGAGCGACTGCGCCACTCATTTGCCTCTTAAAACGCTCCTCTGAGAATTCAGCAGCGCGGCGCTCGCACGCCTTCCTCCATCTCCCCGGGTTTTTATTTATACTTTGCACTGCTTTGATGATTGCATCCTTCTTTGCCTCTACCAGCAAGCCCGTTTTCCCATCCTTAACTGACTCTGTATACCCTCCTTCATTGACCGCTACCACAGATTTTCCAGCGCTCATCGCCTCGAGCACATTCATGCCGAAATCCTCATCAACTGAGGTAGCAATGAATCCTTTACAACTGCCATATAGCTCTGCAAGCAAACTCTCATCAATCTCTCCAAGAAAACGAACATTCTTTGGCAGATCTTTCATGATACGCTTAACATACGCATGTGCATGATCTCCCTGTGCATACCCTCCAACAATCCAGAGTTGTTGATCTGGCAGTTTCCTAAACGCCTCAATCTGCAATTCTATGCGCTTGTGCGGATAAAGCCGATTTACACTCAGCCAAAAACTCCCGTATCGAATATGCTTATATTGCCGAATGGGAGGATAAATGACTGTCGCGTCACGCTTGTAGTATTTTTTTATCCGCTTTTTTGTGTTTTTTGAGTTCGTGACGATAGCGTTGATGTCAAGCAGCCGCGCTTCAAGCAATACCTTATGTATGAGCGCCCAGAGCATGAACACGGGCTTCGCATACCAGGGGCAAACCCTGAAGAACTCCCAGAAGTGGCTATAGAACATGCGCACGGGGGTATGACAATACAGAAGATTAGGATGATGCCTCCTTGCGGCAAAGATGCACCAGTTTCCGCTTAGAATGTATACATCATACTCCATCTTAGACCGAGCGAAGAGCCAAGATGCATGTATCTGCTTGAGGATAGGGAAGCGAATGGTTTCTCCCACGCTGCGAAATGCGATGTCATGCGCCTGGAGACGGCTCCAGTTCTGCCGGTCAATATCCGTTGTGATAATATCCGCCTTGAGCGCCCTCGCAAGCTCGAGCGTGAGCTTTTCCCCGCCCCCAATCGATGTGAAGAAGTCGTGGAGGATAGCAATGCGAAGCGCGGGCATGAGTTACACGCTCTGCTTCATGAACTCGTTCGCAATGAGCGTGAGATGGCGCATGCCATCACGGAAGGAGCGGAGCTTAGACACTCCCGCCCTCGAATGGTAGATTATGGGAAGCTCGGCGATCCTGAGCCGTTTCCTTTTTGCCTGAATTAGAATCTCGCTCGCAAACTCCATGCCTGCGCTCCTGAGCTCAAGTTTTTCAAGCGCCTGAGCCTTAATTGCGCCAAAGCCGCAATGAGAATCTGAAATCCTGAGATGGAAGAACATTCTCAACAGCGCTGAAAAAAACGGGTTTCCGATGTAGCGGTGCAGCCATGGCATCGCGTTTTTTTGAATGTATTTTCTGTGGCCAATGACGAAATCAGCATGGCACAGGGCTTGGATCATGCTTGGGATGTACGCGAAGTCGTATGTGCCGTCTGCATCACCCATGACAATGATATCTCCTTTCGCTATTCCAAAGCCTGCGCGGTACGCGTTTCCGTAACCCCTCTTTGGCTCGTGGACGAGGATGACATTTTTTTCCAGCGCTATCTCACTTGAGCTGTCCGTTGAGCCGTTGTCAACGACAATGATCTCGCCCTTAATCCTGTATTTCGCGAAGACTTCCCGGATACGGTCAATGACGGACGCTAATGCGGCCTCCTCGTTCAAGCAGGGGAGCACGACTGAGACAGTGGCCATATTACCTTGCTCAACCCCATTATATTAAAAGTTTTCCACAATTCTTAAAAAGCGCCGCATCCTGGGTATGCTTATGCGGAAGTTGGTTGTCTATTGCGTCTTAGCGGTTCTTATGCTTGTTGGAGCCTTTATCGTTGTTTTCCCACAGATTCAGCAGTCCTCACCGTTGCATGCGGACGAATACGCGCATCTTGCGCAGGCGAGAGATATACTCGAGACGGGGAAAATACGGATGCGGAATCCTTACCTTTGGAATGAGCCGTTTCATAGAAGGGTTGAATCAGGATTTCATGTGATTATTGCAGGAATTGCGTTGCTTCCAGGGGTCTCTCTCATGGCCTCACTTATTACTGTTAAAGTTATTGTGATCATGGCAACGCTATTCTTTGTTTTTCTTCTCACAAAATCACTCTTTAAAAGCTCCGTCGCAGGCCTTTTTGCTGGAGCATTCTTCCTGATTATCCCTTCATCCCAGGACCTCTTAGGATTTCACTATCTTGTACCGCTCAATATGGGGATTCTGCTCTTTATTGCGTTGCTTCTGTTTTTTCACAGATATCTTCTCATGCGCAAGACGAAGGATATCATTATTCAAGCGGTGTTATTTCTCGCAGCGATGGTTGTGTATCCGATCACAAACATCCTCTTTGCCCTTGTGGTTGTTCTGACTCTTCTTTTTGCATATCCAAAAAAACTCAAGGTATTCCTAACACCGTTGAACCTGCTGATCGGGGCTTTATTGATACTCCTCTTCCTTGTCTTCAGTATTGTCGTCTTCAAAACACCCCTCAATCTGGTCCAGAAACTCCTCTTGTTTAGCCCTTTGTGGACTCCCATTCAGGCGAGATATTCGCTCGTGTTTGCCCTTGGAGTGTTTGGCGCCGTGTTTTTTGTAATTGGCATGTTATACGCTGGTTGGAAGAAGCAAGCTCTGCTGCTCGTGTGGCTTGGGTTGAGCGTTCTTGGAGCGTATCTCTATTATGCGCACAGCATTACGTTTCTCATTCCGTTCCATCGGCTGTACGCGTATTTTTTAGTGCTTTACGCAATGCTCTGCGGGGCAGGAGCGTATTCACTTTTCCTACTTCTTAGAAAAAAAGCATTCCGTATCTTCTACACGCTCGCTATTGCTATTCTTGTAAGCATCATTCTCTATTCGCAAACGATGACAGTCTACGCTTTACATCTTGATCCAGAAGTGCATTCGTTGGAACAATTTGAACAGGAATATGGCAAGGGCCATATGATAATGGCGGACGGCATTTCATCACTTGCGATATATCCGTTCAGCGGGAATATCGCTGTTGGGCTTGTAGCGAACAATCTCGGAGGAGGGGAACGAGAACTGCAGACGGCATTCTTCTTCGCGAACTGCAGCCGGAAAGAGGAGATTCTTGTCGAAACAATGTCAGAATATGTGATGAGCGATGAACCAATAGCTTGCGGGTTTTTGCAACCGCTG
>CAZHJH010000010.1:1985-20264 GCA_964533475.1 uncultured Methanosarcinales archaeon | reverse complement strand
TTACAACGGCCGCAATAAGCACGGCTACTAAGTTAACGTCTGCCAAACGACCACCTCTTTTTTTTGAATTCAGGCTCAGGAGGTTATAAAGATTGCGACGCCTAGGAATATCTCACAAACCCATCATGCACTAATTGATCCACAATCTTCTGAGTGATATCAGAGAGGTTAATTTCGGATTGCCCATGATACCACAATACATTTGTGATTTCTGCGCTGGGTTTCGAGTCCTCCGGAATGATTCCCGCAAGATATACCTTGGCTTCGAGCATATCTCCAGCGTGAGGTGTCGTGCCCTGAAACGTTCCATAATTGGTTAAAGCGTATAACTCTGCTCGGCTGAGCTCTTCCTTAACTTCGCGAATGAGGCAGGCCACTTCGCCCTCTCCTTCCAGCGGTTTTCCCCCTGGAAGAATCCAGACATCTCGTTTCTGAACTAGAAGAACTGCATGATCCCGCATAATGGCGGCGTTGACTGCTTTGCGCATATTTGCATTAAAAAATAGGGGGTTCATAAGGACTTCGCTGCTGCAGTACACAAAAAGCATCGTCAATCTTCCGATTTCTCCGGATTTTTTCATAAATTCCTTTTGATTTCCGTAGATTCTTCAAGAAATCCGATAAAGTGCACTGCGCTATCACAAAATTTCTGCAATTTCTTCAAAAAGAAAAATAAAACCTCCAGGCTGATACCCTGGTAGGACTAGCCATCCCAAGAATGGAATGGTTATCTCCTATATATACTTTTGGGCACAGGCATGGAAGCACAACCCGGTTGTGCGCCCGACTGATACTCGGGTAGGATTAGTCATCCTATGCGGGTTCGAATCAGGCAGTGGGGGATGCGAATCTCCCGCCCATGCCGCCCAAAAAGTAACTTCACCTAAACTTTATAAACCGGTGGATACTCTATCTCAATATGGTCCTTGAAAAACTCGGCCAGTCCTTGAAGGATACGCTCTCCAAGATAGCGAGCGCCATGTTCGTCGATGACAAGTTGATTAACGAACTCGTGAAGGACATCCAGCGCGCATTGCTGCAGGGCGATGTGAACGTCAAGCTCGTTTTCAATCTCACGAACCAGATTAAGGAGCGCATTAAGAACGAAAAAACTCCGGGGGGATTAACGAAGAAGGAGCATCTCATCAATATCGTGTATGAGGAGCTTGTTAAATTTCTTGGTGACAAGCAGTACAGGATCGAAATCTCGAAGAAACCAACGAAGATCATGCTTGTTGGATTATTCGGCTCTGGAAAAACAACGACCGCGGGAAAACTCGGCCATTATTATGCGAAGCGCGGCATGAAAGTTGCACTTGTGGGTTTGGATGTGCACCGGCCTGCTGCGATGAGCCAGATTGAGCAAGTGGCTGGTCAGGCAAAAGTTCCTGTGTTTATGGACAAGAAAGAAAAGAATCCTGAAAAGATATGGAATTCTGTTGAGCCGCAGCTCAAAGAATACGACCTTGTGATCATTGACACCGCGGGGAGAGACGCGTTAAGTGACGACCTTATCCGGGAGATCACGTCGTTGAGCAAGCTTATCCAGCCTGATGACCGCTTGCTCGTTATTTCCGCTGATTTAGGACAGGCTGCGGAGAAGCAGGCCCGGGCATTCCATGACAGCTGCAATATCTCGGGAGTCATCGCTACGAAGATGGATGGAACCGCTAAAGCAGGCGGCGCATTGAGTGCGTGCAGTGTGACGAAAGCCCCGATTATGTTTATTGGCGTTGGTGAGCATCTTGATGACCTTGAGCAGTTCAATCCTCAGGGTTTCGTTGGAAGATTATTGGGGATGGGTGACATTGAAACGCTTTTGGACAAAGCAAAAGCCGCGATATCTGATGATCAGGCAGAAGACATGAGTAAAAAGCTCTTGAAAGGCGATTTCCACTTAATCGATCTCTACGAACAGATGAACGCGATGAAAAAGATGGGACCTTTGACAAAAATTGTCGAGATGATCCCCGGCATGGGACAGCTTAAAGTACCCAAGGAGATGCTCGAAGGCCAGGAAGAAAAACTTGAGAAATGGAAGTATGCTATGAATTCCATGACGAAGGAAGAGCTTGAAAATCCAGACACGATTAGTGCGTCTAGAATTGACCGCATTAGTAAAGGATCGGGAGTGAGTATAAAAGATATCCGCGAATTGCTCAAGCAATACAAGCAGAGCAAGAAGATGGTCAAGATGTTCAAAGGAAAGGATCCTGAGAAGATGATGAAAAAGATGGGCGGGATGAAGAATCTCCAGAATATGATGGGGAAGGGAGTGAAGTTTTAAAAGAATTAGATTTAGCGTGATCTGGCAAGATAAGTTTCCAGATTTTCTTTGGAGAGGCGCCCTCCAATAAATGTATCCAGAGAGACATCCATCGCGTCACATGCTCTTGCCCATTCGGTATTGTCTACTACGCCATCCGCATTTGCATCTACTTGAGTGCGCACTCTTGAATACAGCTCCGCTCTTGCCCTCGCGGCTCGTTCTCCTTCGAAATAGACGTAAAAGGCCCCGCCCAGTAAGAGAATGGTTGAATAAAAGCAAGCTTGAATAATAAGATTTAGAGTATACTCGGTTCTGTTTTTCGGTTTATGGCCTAAGAACCAATAAAGAGAGTTTTCCCTCAATGTTTTCAATTTTTCTACTTTTTCGGCAGTTGGACTTGAAGTCGATTCCTCAGTTTGCATGCTTCCCCCTCTTTGACAAATCATGGTAAGCTATATAAACGCTTCTCCCCCCTGATTGGGGTAAACCTTAAATATCGGTCCCAAATTACACCTGATCATGCGTAAAGCGTTGGAAAGTATCGGACTTACAGAAGGGGAATGCCAGGTCTACGAGGCTTTAGTATGTTTAGGGGTTTCCAGTACAGGAAGCATCGTAAAGAAGGCCAGTATTTCAAGCTCCAAAGTGTATGAAGTCCTCCAGCGTCTTATGCAAAAGGGGCTTGTGAGTTTTATTATAAAAAACGGTGTCCGCTATTATGATGCCACACCCCCAGAACGGCTTCTTGACTTCTTGGAGGAAAAGAGAGCAGAAATAACCGCTTCGGAAATGCTCGTAAAGAAAACCATCCCGGAAATACGACTAAAAAGAGATTCCGATGAACATGCAAGCACAATTGTGTACACGGGCAAACAGGGGCCAAAGATCGTATTGCATGAGATTCTAGAAGCTGGCAAAAAGGGATTGCCAAATTTCGGATTCGGAACGGATGCAGATCCATATGTGGAACATTTCCCGCAGGTGTTAACTCAGTTTATTAAGGAGGCAAGCAAGTACAAGTTCAAAACCCGATTGATCTTCGCAAAAGGCTTTACTTCCCCAAATATCAAAGCGGAAATCAGGTATCTTCCCATGGAATATTTTCCGCCCGTAAGAACGATGATGTATGGAAACAAAGTTGCCATCATCAATTTTTCCAAACCAATCACAACAATCATTATGGAAAGCGCGGAGATTGCGGACTCGTACAAAAAGCATTTCGCTGTTCTTTGGAAAATCGCCCGAAAAAAGTAAAAAAGTAATATTCGGCGGCGGGGACGGGATTTTCATAACCCGTAGTTTGAACCCGCGTGACATCTGCGGATGTCAACTTGGTCCTCAACCAAGCGTCTTAAACCTGGCTCGACCACCCCGCCATTGCCGAAAGTATTAAATACATGAACATGATCCTTACCCTTCTGCGGATGCCAATTTGGTGATGGCTCGACCATCTTTTTTTCTTTTAACCATATATTTTTATTGCTCACGCTGCTCTTTGTCCTGTGTCCTGTGAGTTATTCCGGATTATTCGAAAGAATTCCGAGATTATTTTGTCAAACCGAATAGAAATATATCATAAGGTGTCAGATGCGTGAACAATGTCTAGTCAGAGGTTCACCGCTCCTGAAAATGCTCTACAGTATACAGTTCTATATGCACTCCTTTTTTCCACCGATTAGGGGGAAGCCCCGCTTTCGCGCATAAATGACTAAGGAACTCTTCTGGATCACGTAAAGTATCCCAGACTTGGGGCAGGAACGTTGCAGCATGGTCGTCCGCGCGGATGATGACTCCCGGATGATTGTGCAGCAAGCCAAAGAGTTGTTTTTGAGACGTGTATGCAATCGCTTCTGGTAGGGAGAGGATCGAGAGCTCTATTCGGATGAGCGGCTTTTCCCGTTCGGTTACTTGAGGAAACCGCGAATCGTCGTATGCCGCGCGTTTCGTATTCTCCACGACGGCATCATAAATGGAATGCACGGGATAGAGCTCTCCAATGCATCCGCGAAGCGCGCCATCAATAGTCAGTGTTACAAATACTCCTCGCTTCTCCAGGAGCTGCTTCGGCACTTTCTGCTCTTCTTTCATTCCTTCAAGCACGGCGCGCGCCGTGCGGAGTAAAAACGCCTGATCTTCGGTCGTTACCATAGTGCAAAACTCGCATATCCGACAACACGGTCATTGTCGTGAGTGACATCCCCGGAATGCGCTGACGCTAGATGTTTACATTTCCAGCCGAGTTTTTTTCCGATTAAGAGGCTGATGAGCACGGGGATTTTGCCGCATGCATCGCCATGCTCCAGCATCGCCTCGTAATCAAGCGCCTCAATTGCCGCGATGGTTCGTTTGTCCCTGCGCGTTGCGTCCTGAGCCGTGTGAAAATGGCTCAAATCCGTGCTTACGATGAGCAAAGCGTCATCGAGGAGCGGAATGATACGCTCATAGACCTCACGGGGATCAATATCTCCTGCAAGGAGGGGAATCAAAGTAACATTGCCAAAAAGATGCTGCAGAAACGGCACTTCCACTTCCAAACAATGCTCCGGCGCGTGTGCTTTCCCATCTTTTCTGAACGCGCATGGAGCAAGCGGGACAGTACCGAGCGGCGTGCGCCAAACAGTATGATCATCCTGCGCGACATCCTCAAGGTAAACATAATGCGATGGCCCAAGAAGTACAAATTTTCGTACAGAAGTGTTCTTTAAGAGCGCAAACGCGTGCGCCGCAATCCGTCCAGAATACATCCAGCCCGCATGCGGCACGATAATTGCCCTGGGGATTATTTCCCGTTGCTTAATCTGGGCGAAGCACTGCTCAAGCTGAGCGATAGCTTCATCTTTGCGTGCGGGATAAAACATTCCCGCAACCGCTGGCTCTCTTAGTTCCATATTCCCGGAAGTTGATGCCCGCATTGTGTGCATTTTCCCTCAACACATTTTTGAATATCGATGTGATACCCGCTCCTCCGAATAAGCATCGCCGAGCATTGTGGACAATACGTGCTTGAGCGCTCCTCATCCTGAACATTTCCAAGATAAACATGCTTCAGCCCTGCTTTTTTCCCAAGATCATATCCTTCTATAAGAAGCGTGTGGGGCGTCATTGGAGTATCCGTCATCGCATAGTCCGGATGGAATGCGGTGATATGCCACGGCATTTCAGGATCGACACTCGCGATGAACGCAGCAATCTGCTGCAAATCGCGGTCGTTCTGGCCGGGGATCACGAGTGTCGTGATCTCTACCCATATGCCAAGTTTTTTCGCATGCCGGATCGTGTCGAGCACGGGCTCGAGCTTCCCGTGGCAGAGCTTCCTGTAAAAATCATCCGTGTATGCTTTGAGGTCAATATTCATCGCGTCGATATACCCTTTGAGATGATCGAGAGCAATGTCGGATTCGTATCCATTGCTGACCATGACGTTTTTTATGCCGTGCTTCTTAGCGAGTTTTGCGGTGTCGTAGAGGTATTCGAAGAAGATCACGGGCTCATTATATGTGTATGCGATGCTTGGGATGCCTTTTGCAGCGCAGAGCTCAACGATCTTCTCGGGAGGGAGCTCATATCCTAATGACGTGATTTCAACTTCCATGAGATCCGGCCTTTTTTTCTGCAATATGTTCTTCTTTATTTCCTTGCTTACCTGCGAGATGTCCCAATTCTGGCAGAAACTGCACGCAAAGTTGCAGCCAGCGGTTCCCAGAGAAAAAATCTCAGTTCCCGGGAGGAAGTGGAAAAGCGGTTTTTTCTCTACAGGATCGATGTTCACCGCGCTTGCCTTGCCATACACGAGCAGATAGAGCGTTCCATCCTTGTTCATGCGCACGCCGCATATGCCTGTATGCCCGGGTCCAATTGTACATGCTTGCTTGCACGCTGTGCACCGCACTTTGCCATCTGGCAACGCCTCGTAGAGTAATGCCTTGTGCATGAATCCCATTGAGCAAAGAAAGTATAAAAACTTATGTGCGATTGCAATATCCAATGAGCTTGTACACGAGCAGTGCCGCTAAGAATTCCGCGTGATGCATTCCCTTCTGCGGAGCGAGCTCAACGATATCAAATCCAACAATTCTTTTATTCCCGGCTGCTTTTTTCAAAAACCGTAATGTTTGATACCACTGAAGGCCTCCCGGCTCTGGAGTTCCCGTTGCTGGCATGATGCTCGGATCGAATGCGTCGATGTCGAACGTCAGAAAAACATCATCCGTGAGCTGAGCGATGGCCTTGTCCATCCACGCATCATTGTCATGGATATCCTTTGCATAATATACCGGCGCTTTCTCCTTTTTGACGTAGATCGCTTCCTCATCGCACTGGCTGCGTATGCCCACAGCGACCGTGGGAATTCCCATTTCACGGATTCTCCGCATGACACAGGCATGGCTGTATTTTGAGGGTTTTGCGGGAGGCTCTCCATATTTGTATCTGAGGTCCGTGTGTGCGTCCATCTGCAACACGCTGAGTTTTGAATATTTTTCTTTGAGCGCCTTCGCCATCGCTGAGCTTACGGAATGCTCTCCGCCTAACAGGACTACGAACTTATTCTTGGCAACATGTTTTTTAATCTCGCTATAGAGAATTTGATGTGTTCGCTCAGGATTTTTATCGAGTTTCGGCTGAGGAAGCGTAAGAATGCCCTGCATGCTGATGTCTCGACTCATCTCAACATCCCACAGTTCCATGTGTGCTGATGCTCTAATGATCGCTTCTGGGCCTTTTTCTGTCCCCTTCCCATAGCTCACCGTTCCAGAGTATCCTGCAGGAAGAATAACGACACGGGCCTTTCCGTATGATGGCTGCTCAATGCCGCAAAAGTTCATTATGCTCATATGTGATTCAGCGAGAAATTCTTTTTGATTTCAATATTGTTCTTCTCAAGACGCTCCAGTGTGGCTTTGATGATGAGAGGCCATGCGATTGTCGCGTCAGAGAGCACTTCCACTTGCACTCCACCTTCTTTGACACTCATGAATTTTCCCCAGGATACTCCTTCGCTGTACGTGCAGCCGCTTAATCCGCCCCAATGGACGGGCTCCGGGCATATTCTCACACCGTACTTGAAGCGAACAAATGCGCCCCCTGCGCGAAGTCTTTTTTGGATGATGTCAAGATAAGGGCCAACCTGCTGTGCCCAGTTTCTCGGAACTCCTCCCCCTATGGTAAAGATGCCCAGCGTTTTTTGCTTGCGAACCAATTCTGTATAATGTTCAAGATCGATATAAGCGTCATATTGAATTTTATCTTCAGATCCTTCTTTTTTCTTTCTTCGGTTAAATATTCCAACGTCAAGGCCCAGTTCCGAATCTGTGAAAGCAGGCACATAGACGGGGACGCCTTTTTCATACGCGGATTTGAGCACTCCCCTTCCTTCCAAATGCTCATTGAGATACTTTCCAATCGAATTATGAATGTGGATGCTTCCAATGGGCTGGCTGAGGTCCAGCGTGTCTAAAACTTTCTTGACTATGATTTCCGCGGCATCGAGATTGCGCTCTGGCTCAAGCGTATCATATACTCTGTTGTATCCTTTTTCAAAAAGTTCTTCATCATTCATCTGTCCAAATCGGTATTTGTAGTGATGCATTCCAGCGGCCTCGACAAATCCGTGGGTCATTAACGCTCCTGTGCTCACGACTGCATGGACTAATCCTTTGTCAATCATATCCGAGATGACGAGACCCATTTTCGCCACGGTCATTGCGCCGCTCAGCGTCAGAACAACGAAGCAGTCCGGATCTGTCGCCATTTGGTACAGCGCGTCAACAGCTTCTCCGACGGTTCTTCCGCCGAACGCGGTATTCGCCATTGCTTTCGTGAGGTCATCGAAATTCTGAATTTGAGAAAGATCCAGCGCAACAACCGGCTCAAAATTATCCTCATGCCCCTTTCCCAGCTTTCTTCTGTCCCTGGATCCGAGCTGAATCTCTGCTTCGTCTTCCTCTGTTAAAAATGCTGCTTTCTTGCCGTTCCCCATCGATGAATGAGAGAGAAACGTTATTTAAATGCTTTGTGTTTTTTTGGAGAGAATTTGAGAAAAAAAATTGAAAACAAAAAATTTACTTCATCCTCTTCACAATATCCAGCATCCTGTTGCTATAGCCCCATTCGTTGTCATACCACGCGATGATCTTCACGAGGCGTTTCTCGATGACGTTCGTCAGCGCTGAGTCGAAGACGCTTGAGTGCGGATTGTGGATGACATCTGCTGAGACAATGGGATCTTCTGTGTACTCAATCACTCCTTTGAGTTCATTCTCAGCTACACTCTTAAAAAGCGCGTTGATCTGCTCTTTCGTGACGTCTTTTTTCACGACGCAGACAAAATCCGTTACGGAGCCGTCAGGAGTTGGAACGCGAATGGCAATGCCGTCAAGTTTTCCCTTGAGTTCAGGAATGACTTCTGTGACGGTTTTCGCTGCTCCTGTCGTCGTCGGGATTTGTGAAATTGCCGCGCTTCTGGCTCTTCTAAGATCTTTATGAGGAGCATCAACAAGGCGCTGGTCCGCTGTATAACTATGTACCGTTGTCATGAACCCATGCTCAATGCCATAATTGTCGTTCAGCACCTTGACAATCGGCGCGAGGCAGTTTGTCGTGCATGACGCGTTGCTGAGGATCGTTTCCCCGGGCATGATCGTGTGCTCATTGACACCGCGCACAATGACTCTAATGGGCTCTTTGCCCTCTTCCTTCTTGCCGGGAGCGCTGAGCAGCACTTTCTTTGCGCCTGCCTGAAGATGCTTCTCGCACGCGCTGCGCTTTGTGAAAAAGCCGGTGCATTCCACAACAACATCGACGTTATGCTTCCCCCAGGGGATGTTAGCTGGATCTCGCTCGCTGTACACGTGGAATTCCTGTCCTTTCACAACAATGCCATGGTCTGCGCAGCCCACTTCCATGTCATACTTGAGATGCACGGAGTCATATTTAAGAAGATGCGCGAGTGTTTTTGTGTCTGTAATATCATTAATCGCAACAACATTCACATCAGGATCGTGCAATGCTATGCGAAACACCATCCTGCCGATGCGGCCAAAGCCGTTAATGCCAATATTGATCATGAATTCACCTCTTTAATATATAGTTGGGAGAAGGTATATTAAAAGGTTGCTATTTGAGAATGCTCGTAAGGGTATATACTCAATTTATATATTAAAACATTAAAAATAGAAGATGGGGTGGTAAAATGAAAAGTCATCAAATTATTTGTCTGCTTTTGATTACGTTAGCAGTGACTTGTGTTGGTACTTTTTTCGTTAATGCAAATGAAACGAATTCTGAAGGGTTACAAGAATTACTGATTCAGCAAGAGGGGGTGCAGGTATTTGTTAAGGATTTCAAGTTAGGGTATCGCAATACAGAGGGTAGCAAGTTTACACAAATACAGAGGCCTGGAAATTATATGTTTGAAAATGAGGGAATCAGATTTGACACTTTTGTACGGGATTCTACGGGCGCAGGAAATATCAACGAAGTATATGTAACTTTAGGAGATTCTCCTTTGATAGGCAATAATCCTGAAGTATTATGCATCCACCGATCAGCAAAAAAAGCTAATCTGAACAAAAACATAAGGTTTGATCCAGCCACAGATCGGTGGTATTCATGTGAATTTACTGCTGAGACTCCAGAGGGTCAGTATGGAGAATACTACATTGGGGCAGAAGCTAATACCAGTTCTGGTTTATTTTTAGCATCTAATCTCAACGTATATTACTTTATTAATCCGGTCATAGTTATAACACTTGATGGAGAGATAAAGCTAGAAAATCTCACGGCTGGGCAGGAGTATACATCATCAACTTTCAGATTAGGTAATGATGGCGACCAAGGTTCTGGTGTTCCATTGGAATTTTATATAGGGGCAACTAATTTATATGATCGAACTCCAGGTAAAACGTTTTGTCCATCATCAAACGTATTTTCTTTAAACAATATAGAGTACCAAGCTGAGTTCGGTGGGACAAAAACCAAGTGGCAAAAGATTCCGTATTATAATTCGTTTATTCCGATAAGTAAACTTCAACCAATTTTTAAAGATATGGGTGTTCCCATTGGGGCAGAAATCTCGCTCAATTTCAGGTTTAAGATACCGCAAGAATGCCGGGGAAACTTCAATGGTGGGAAAATCTTCCTTTTTGGAAGGGTGAAGGATTCTAGTCCATATGTTCCTCAAGTGGGAGCCGGAATTGAACCGACTATAGTTGTGGAATGAACTAGATTTTTTATTTTTTTCTTTGAATTTTTTTAAAAAGTTTATCACTTATATCATCTACATGAATCTTTTGTTTTCCGGATAAACTTTTGACAGTGACAACCAATGATAAAATCGCAACAAACAATGATATTAAAGCGATTATAAAAAACTGCCCCGTAGATCTTCTCGCATAACTAGCCTCTTCGAGCTCTGATTTCCATGAAAGAAATTCTTTAAGATCTATCATCCTATAAGATTTTGTGAAATTAAGCGGTACACTTCCTTCGCATGATAACCGAAAAACTCGATCGAAAGTTCCAGTATTATTAAAATCGAGAGTTCTTGGTATAGGAATTTCCATATCGCCTTCAGAAAGATTTGATAAATTATAAGGGCCCTTAAGAATAACTCCATCCTGATAAATGGCAAGAGTACAATTCGGGATATACGAAACACTGCCTTCATAACAGGTTCTAACTGATAAGTTGAGGGTACACTTATAAGGCCCTGGCACACCAATCACACTAAATAACATCGAAGGGCAGTTTACTCCTTGAATAAACGGAGGCGTACAATAACCTCCTCCTTCTCCGAGTGAGACATAGGAAGCGTTAGTAAAGTTGATTGTGATTATGGTAGCAAATAGGAAAGAGATTAAAAATTTCCCTAAGCTCGACTTCATTAATTCAAATCCTGAGTCCATGCTTCCTCATCGCTTTTTCATCAAGGAGCTGCCCTTTCTCATGCGCCCTGCGTATGAGTTCCAAGAGTTTTCTTTCTTCCACAGTCGCCCCTTCCTCGTATGCGATGAGTTGCTTTCTTAAACCTTCACGTACTAATTCCGAAAAGTTTGCAAAATAGCCTATTTTAACGAGCTTTTGGGATTTAGCGTACAATGCCTTCGGAATTATAACGTTTATGCGCGTTTCATACATCATTTTAGTGTATATTATACATAGTTTATATATAAAACTTGCGGTTGTTAAAGACATTGCATACCGTAACTGCCAGAAGGTTTTTCTTTCTTGCCCCTTTCAATCTCAATCGCCTGCTGCGCATCGCCGGGATGTATGAGTTCTTCCCCACACGACGCGCATCGCCATCCTCGCACAGGGATATTTCTCCAAGTAGTTGCTATCCTCTTCATCATGCCACCACATTCGCATTTTAATTTCAGATTTTCAAGTTCCATGGTTGTAATACTTTTCCGCACCTTTATATGTCTTCCGACGATAAATCCGAAAAATTTCCGATGTATTGAAAGGGAAAAAGAATAAAATAGTTGGCCACGATTACAGCAGGAACCGAGTGAGGATATCACCGCGATCAAGCTCCCGAAACGACACTCCATTGTCCTTCATCCTCGCCACAAGACCCTCATAATCACGCGCTGCTGCTAATTCAATCCCAACCAAAGCCGGTCCTGTTTCCTTATTCGTTTTTTTCATGTATTCAAACAGTGTAATGTCATCCGTCGGGCCTAATATGCCGTCCAGGAATTCCCGAAGCGCTCCTGGCCGTTGAGGAAAGTCTATAATAAAGTAGTGCTTGAGCCCCTTGTAGAGGAGCGCGCGCTCTGTAATTTCCGGATATCTGTTAACGTCGTTGTTTCCGCCGCTGAGGATGCACACGACTTTTTTCCCTTTGACAGGATACTGACCCAGTGCGGCAATGGACAACGCTCCCGCGGGCTCTGCGATGATTCCATGCTCCTGGTACAGCTCAAGCATCGTACACGCAAGCTGTCCTTCATCGACTGTAAGGACCTCAAGGTCATAATCCCTTGCGATCTCGTAACATTTAGCTCCTGCTTTTCGGACAGCTGCACCGTCCGCGAATAGATCAACGGTATTCAGATCGACAGGATGTCCCGCTTTGAGAGCGGCTTGCATACATGCAGCTCCTTGAGGTTCCACTCCAAGGATCCTGCCATTGTTTGGGATCGCCGCAATCACTCCAGCAACAAGTCCTCCGCCCCCTATGGGAACAAAAACGTAGTCAAACTGCTCGCATTGTTCTAGAAGCTCCAATCCGAGCGTCCCCTGCCCCGCTATAACCCGTTCATCGTCGAATGGGTGAACAAACACCGCACCATGGTCCGCACTGAATCGTACCGCTTCCTCATACGTCGCGTCAAATGAGTCTCCATTAATGTGGATGTCCACATGAGATCCTCCAAAGTGCTGCGTTCTCCTTACTTTCTGAAGCGGAGTCGTGCGTGGCATGAATATCGTTCCGTGAATTCCGAGACGGTTGCAGCTGTACGCGACGCCCTGCGCATGATTTCCTGCGCTCGCGCATACTACTCCCTGTGCTTGCTCTTCCCCGCTCAGGCTTGTTAAGAACGCATGCGCTCCTCTGATTTTATACGAGCGCACGACTTGCGCATCTTCTCTCTTGAGAAAAACCTCTGCTTCATGCTTTCTTGAAAGTTCTTCATTGAATTCCAATGGAGTTGTTCTCACAACATCCTTTATTCTTTCTCTTGTTTTGAGTATTTCATCTACTGATATTGACATGGTTCACACCTCGGTTAAGAATGTCCGATCGCTCACGGACAGCGCTCGAAACGTGGCTTATCAGGCCGGGAAAGAACGGAGCCGGGGAGCGATAAAACGATTCAAATGCGAGAAATAATAATGATCGTCGATAATGCGCTCATACAGGTGAGAATAGTGATGAAATATTTAAAGGTTGCTGTCCATTTCAAAAAGTGTGGCTGAATCAAGCGTTCTTATCTAGAGCGTCGGCTAAAGATTTATATACTCCGAGTTAGAGCATATGTGCACGATGAGAGCAACATTTTTGGCGGTGTTTATGCTTCTGCCATTAGCAGTCATCTCAGTCGCCGCGGATATCCAAACTTCTGAGACAGATTGCAACACCTTGTGTTCTGAAAACGACTATGCGTCTACCTACAATTGCTACAAAGGTTCGCGAAGCAAGGCAGACGCTTCGTTAGTCACCGCTCATTGTGCTCTCGTGAATAAAGATGATGACGCCGCGGAAGAATATGCTCTCAAGTCTGCAGGCCAGCGTATGGGCTGGGTTTCGATGCTCAACAAGCTGCACATTCCAAAAGTCAAAATTCATACGGGCGGCACAGCGGAATCATATATGACCGCGTATGTGGCGTCGGGAGATGAAAAACATAAAGAGAAGTCTATTGCATATGCGAGAACCTCAGGACAATGTGATGGGGCGGATAATGAACAAGCGTGCGCGGAAGCTTACTTCAATTCCTATGTAGATAGAATATCAAAAAGAAACTCAGTAACGGGCAGGAATACAAATCCGGAGCTTGCGGAGAAAACATGCAATGGGCTTTCCGAGTACTATAGCTTTTTTACGGGGCAGTGCAAGTGCAAGAAAGGCTATGAATCACTTGGTGACGAGTGCACGCTTGGTGTATTCAAAAACACAAAGTTAACCACGGAATCGGCCGTGGACCTTGAGACAAAGTTTCAATCGTTAGCATTCATGCAAGCGGATGTCATGGAATTAAATTTGTTAGGCGGAAAAACAAAGAAAATAGCTCTCCAGAAAAAACCCAATGGAGCTCCCGTATTCTCCGAGGATGGCATTGAATGGGAGACGGACTTAAAAAAGATTACGAATCCGGGCTTGAAGGATAAGATCTCAGGTGCCTGGGAGTGGACTGAAAATCTTAATCCTGTCAATTGGTTCGGCACAAAATGGAAAGATGACGCGCCAGGTCAAAACAAGCAGGTGAAATGGGAGATCGCTGAGAAAGTCCTTGAGGAATTCAAGGAGGAATCCGCGGATCCTGCAAGTTACGAGGAACAATTCTCGGAATGGTTTGTGTGGGCGCTTGAGCAACCCGACAAATGGGAAGAATTCTTGGGCGATATCGAGGACAAAGAGCTTTTGGAGGCCGCAAGCGAGCAGGGCATCGGAGCCGTAAAAGCCGCTTTATATGATTATTTTATTGGATTTCCAGCTGCGTCCATAACCAAATTCGCTGAGCAGCTGCAAACGGATGACTTCTTTCAGGGGGTGTATTACTATATCCGGGAGCGTGAAGCGGGAAGGACTCCTCAGGACATCATGGCAAACCAGCCCGAGGAGATGGAATTCGCCATCTCACTTGCAACCGTACACACGTTTGGCCAGGAGATGTACGCTAAAAAGCTTGAAGAAGGATACCAGCGCTATCTCGTGTGGAAGAAGTTGCAGGGATAGTACTCTCTAGCGAGCTCTGCAAATAAGATAAGGATTAAAGAAAATACACAATCACCGGAAGCAATAAGCATCCCATCGCCAAACTTCTTTTGATCGAGAATATAGCAGGCAATATTCCAACAGCAGTGGACGTTGTAAGCACTGCAAGTCCGAATACGCCGTCAAACAGAAACGTCAGAGCGACAATGAACACAACTATTCCAATGCATAATCCCCGGTAAGGAATCCTCGTCATCCAGCCGGCAAACTTTCGCGCCAAAAACAGCCCGAGTATCGTGGCAATCCCCCCAGCGATTAAACACACGGCAACAAACAGCGCAAGCTGGGCAAGCGTAATCTCAGAAATAAATTCCATAACTCCGGCGATAGCTCCGTTCCGCGCTTTCTCAATAGTGTAGAACGTCGCAAGGGAAAAAACAAAGTTCACGGTATTTATTCCGCCAACAAGCAGCAGGAATCCCTCGTTCCCGAGCTTTCCCAAAACGTTCATGGCGAGTACTGCTGCTTGTGAACTCCCGAGGCCCGGGAGTAATCCCGCCAGCCCCCCGGATACGACCGCTCCTATGGTTGCCTTCGCGCATACGCGCGATTCCACGGGGGTGTCGCTGCTGAATTTCTGTTTTGGGATTTTCTGAGAGTCTTTGAGACTCAAGAGCAGCGTGCTCACGCCGAACAGTCCTGAGAGCAGCGGGAATAATGGCTGATCGAGCATGTGGAGATTGAGTGTAAGCAGTCCAAGAAATCCGCTGAGCATGAAGATATTGAACGCCCAATAGCGTTTTCTCCATGAGTTTTCAGTTGCCATCATATAAATGACGATAACGACGAGCGTCCATCCGATAAACGGTGTGAACGGCTCGTATATGAATGGGATGATAATGAGCGCGAACGGAAAAACAATCACGCTGAGGATTAATGAGAATAAGCTTCCGATGAGCGTGAGCTTCACAGCGTCATACCCTTTGCCCTTGATGAGCATGCGGTGTCCAGGAAGGACTCCAAGCGCCTGAGATTCGTCTGGAGCGCCTAAAAAGATCGAGGGCAGCGCGTCAAGGAATGTGTGCGTGAGTGCAAGGGAAATTATTGTGACAATAAGGAAGAGGGGATTCACATACAGCAGGAATGTGGGAGATAGCGCAACAATAAGCGCAGACACAAGATTCACGTGAATTCCGGGCGTGAGGCCTGTTATTGTACCTAATAAAATCCCTAACAACACCGCGATGATGATTTCGATGATCATGGGAGGTTGGGCGCCGTGGGCGGGAGCAGTTTAAATTTATTAGTGTTCGGGGGCTTGAGCGCGTAGCGCGAAACCCCCAGACGCCAGCGGGCTTCCGCTGTTTTGTACCCGCAAGAGATCTGGTGATCTCACCGAGTCTTCAGCTCGGCGCATAACCAAGTTATGCGTCCACGGCTTTGCCCAATCATAAGTTTTTTATACTTATGATCATTAGAGACACACATCTGGTGATCTCACCGAGCCTTTTGCTCGGTTTTCTTTCCTCTTATGTTTATGCCAGAGAATTCCAGAGATATTCCGAGACAATCAGAATAGTTTCGTGTCAGATTGTTAAATCTACGAATATCTTTCCACTCGGCACTTTATTTTCCGGCAAATCCGAAAATCCCATATCTGATAAATGCCTACATTTAAAAATCGCTTTGCACTTTGCTCTGCCATGATCGAACTAATAAGCATTGATCTGGCAGGAACAATTGTACCCTGTGACAAGGGCCCAATCGTCGTAAGGCCGGGATTTAAGGAATTTATGGAAGCGTACAGACCGCATACGATCCTGGTTATGTTTACTGACGGATACCCTGAGACAGTTCAAGAGTATATGGACCGGGTGCCAGAGCTGAGATTATTCGAGGCAATCTATGATTCTCGCCATTGCATGTACATCCCTGGTGATGGCCCAGTCAAAAATCTAAAAAAGCTTTTGCATGATGCAGGTATAGCTCCTGAACTGGCCGTACATATTGGCGATAACTGGATGAATCGTGATAGAATGTCAGCAGAGCAGGCGGGAGTGAGGTTTATTCGAATCCCTCAATTCAGGCATAATGCTGCAGACTACCATGAAAGAGACAGGAATGATGGCTTTGTTATATACGAGGATCCAAAACAGCCATGGTCTTTCCTGGAGCTGGTTGGTAAGATAGACTAAATCTTTATATCGCAAACCTTTCGCTTTTTAATGTTCTTGCTCGGATATTTCAAAAAAACGAAGAAGTGATGACCGCAAATTCTCACTCATTTTTTCTGGTATTGAAGGCTTATCCACCCAAATATAAGCGGAATGCTCCATTGGAGAAAGTACAACGTTAGGGTCGCCTTTTACAGAAAGGACATAGTCTATTTCAATGATGTATTCTTGCCGCCCTTCAAATGTAATCGTGTCAGACCAAACATAATATGGGGAAACAATAGACACAGTAAGCCCGGTTTCCTCCTTAACCTCACGGAGTATTGCAGCATTCGGATCCTCGCCCGGATCAATCTTGCCACCAGGAAAATCATAGTACCCCGGAAGAAACTTCTTTGCATCTAAACGCTTAAGCAGCAGCACTTTACCTTTATGGGAGACAATACCTCCAACAAGGAGCACAGTCTTCACTGGACTACCTGTCACTTCACAACCCTCAATTCAAAATAAATGCTCTTCGCAAGCTCCCCAAAGACCATCGCGAGCATATTGAGGCATTTCTTCTTAAACGGTACAAGTTTTCCAAGCGCCGTGGGTATCAATTCTTTTTTCAGGATTTCAAAGCGTGTATGAGTGTAATAATCATAATTGCTTCCTTTCACAAAATAATCAAACGTGTCAAGCGTGAAGAAATGCTTATGCGTCGGATCCTGATACGCGCCATGATAATGGAAGTAAGGAACAATAATCTTGATCACGGCTCCCTTCTTCGAGATTCTGTGCAGCTCCGCCATTACCGCAACGATGTCATTCAAGTGCTCAAGGACATTATCAACATAGATTTCATCAAACGTATTCGCTTTGAACGGATATGGAAAGCTGTTGAGATCATGCACAACGTCAACACCGGGCAGTTTAACAAAATCGAGGTTAACATACCCCTTTTTAATAGCCCGCCCACAGCCGAGATTGAGTTTCATACGTTTAAGACAACCGCGGGGCTATATAAAATTATGTGGCAAGTCCAACCCCCTTCACCAGACTTGCACCTGAAACGAGACGCAAAAAACGAAAGATTTAAATAGGATTAAATAACCTTATGTAACATTTAATAACACGGTGGGAACATGGCGCTAAAAACATTTAATATTGAAGAAGGAGTGTACAGGAAATTCAGCGATATATGCAAGGGGAACGGCATGAGCATGAGTAAACAGGTAGAGTTTTTTATGAAATCAGTCGTTGAAGAAGAGCCAGAAGTCAAGAAAGAGTATCTCCAAAAGCTGGAAAGAATTCGAAAAGGGAAGTTCATACGAGTTCATAATTTCGCAGGCAGATACGGAGTTTAACTGTGGCTTATAAGTTAGATATTCCGGATCATCTTGATAAGATATTTCTCAAATTGTCAAAAAAAGAAAGAAAACAGCTGGAGAGCATTCACAAGAAAATAAATG
>CAZHJH010000010.1:0-1975 GCA_964533475.1 uncultured Methanosarcinales archaeon | reverse complement strand
GCATCATTACAAACCCCTCAGGGGAGATATGCATGGCGCATTGAGAGTCCACATCCATAAATCATTTGTTTTAACATACGAAATTGATGAAAAAAACAAGGTTGTGCGGCTTCTTGATTATGATCATCACGACAACATCTATTGAATGCCCATAAAAAGCAAAAAGAAGGTATATAATTATGCAGTAAGAATTTACTCAGGGTCTTCAATTTCACATGCAATCGGTAGGCATGCAGGCTGCAGTGTGCCTTCCTTATGAATCACGGACGTAATGCAGTCAAATGGCCTTTGGCGCGGCTCGTCATAATTGAAATCCGCGAGATCACACGCCCTGCCACAGTTGAATTGCTCACAGAACTGGAACGGATCGCAGCCGTACGCATCAACTGGCTCTCCAGGTTTCGAGTCTGGGCATTCATCACACACATCCCCAACACCGTCTCCATCCTCATCCGCCTGATTCGGATTTGGCTCAGCTGGACAATTATCAAAGCAATTTGCAACACCGTCCTGATCCATATCAAAGCCTTCATCAATCTGGCCGTCGCAATCATCATCTTTGCCATTGCACGTCTCATTCATGCCAGGATTAACCTCCGGATCAGAATCATCGCAATCACCGCACTGCTCATCATACCCATCCTGATCCTGATCGTTTCCGGCAAGCACACATGCTTCCAGACTGCACTGCTCATTCGAGCATCCACACGCGTCGGAACATGTGTTTTGAATGTCCTGACAATCATAAAGTTGATTATTATAGCATCCATCAAGGAAGTCACAGTCCTGCAATGGACAATCCGCATCTACGGCGCACTCCGCCCCGCATGATTCCTTCACGCACTGATACGAGAACTGGTCTTCGACGCAGCCGCATACATCCGTACAAGATCCAAACGCGTCCCTTGAGCCCGTTAGGTTTCCTGAGCATTGCGTTGTTGTTTGACCGCAGAATTGGGAGTTATCCGTGTTCGGAGGTTCGCAGCTCTCTCCTGGATCAATAACCGTATCTCCGCAAAATGATTCTTGGCCTGGCTCACACGCGCAAGTTGGTAATTGAACATAAAATGGAAGCGAAATTTGCATTCCGCATTGTGAAAATATTCCTGGAGTCGTTTGATTTCCTATGAAAGGGAATTGAGTTCCAAATAAGTCTGCAGCGATGCAGGATGTAATGCTGACATTGCCTCGTTTAGCTGCTGGGGTTACCGTTGTTCCCGTTGGCCTAACATCTCCAGTCCCGTTTCTCCATGAAACAGCGTTTGCTGTCACATTGATCTTTCCTCCATTGCCGAATCCTCCTGTTGCGACAAAATCTCCCGTTGCCCAAAGCTGCGCTCTCGTCAGATTAACAAGCAATGTAGATTGGATTGTGATATTCCCGCCTTCTCCGCCAGCGCCTGTTGAAGTTGCTCGGATCGCGTTCAAGGCTAATAAAACATTGCCGGAAAGAGATTTGATAGTAACGATGCCGCCCTCATGATTTGTAACAGAGTTATCCGCGTGAATCGCGAAATCCACATTGTTTCCCGCGATTGTAATATTGTCTTTGGCAAAGATGTCGATCCAACTTCGTCCGCCATCAGGCCCAAAGTGATCAGTGTCAATCTCTCCGTTCTCTGTTAAACCATTGATAATAATGTTTTTTCCACCCCAGATCTCGACACAGCTTGTTGAATCCGCGAGCTTGTCCGGCCTGTATGTGTTATCGCAATGGTTAGGAGGACGATTTGGAACGGCATGGCCATGTCCAGATGAACGCACCTCGCCATCGATGATCATGTCGCATCCTGATTCGAGATGCACTCTATCCGCTCCGGGATCAAGCCCGAGACTCTCCACATCGCCATCATCCTCAATTGTGAGGTCGCAGCTGCTGATAATATCAATAGGCCCTCCACCCGGCTTCTGGAATGCTCCCGTTCCTGTTTCCCCGCTTTCGGATGAAATATCTCCATCAATCTCGATGGTCTTT
>CAZHJH010000009.1:11453-22547 GCA_964533475.1 uncultured Methanosarcinales archaeon | reverse complement strand
GCTGAAAACCATGTGTGCATCGATTATGCCTGCTGCTCGGATACGGATTGCGGGGGCGATGAAACATGCGTCGAACACGCATGCACTCCGATTTCCTGCAGTGGCAATGCCACATTCATCGTTAATCACGGATGTGCAGAAATCCCATGCAATCAAGGGGAGATTCTATCCGATTTTCAGTGTGTTGAAGCATTATGCTCATATAATGAATACATCTCTAACTTCACATGCCAGACTCTCGACTGCGCGTTTAATGAAGGCTATCTCAACCACTCCTGCGTGCCTCTCCACTGCGATCCAGGTGAGGGAATCGTGAATCATATCTGCACGCCGCTTGACTGCGCCGATCATGAGGCGCTCCTCAACTTCACATGCCAGAGCCTTGACTGCGGTTTCCTGAGAAAGGCAGAACATCACAGCTGTCTCGTCCACACAGAGCGCGCCATACAAATAGCACTACTCGCGATCGCAACCGTGCTCGGCGTGTTTGTCCTACGCAGATATCGCCGCATCAAAAAGAAGGCACTCGTAGATTCGCTCCTTCAACGGGCCAAGCGCAGGAAAAAACAATGAACTGGAACGAGTATTTTGAGCGAAAAGCGTATCGCCGGAAGTGGTTTATGATCTGTTTTATTCTTGGGGCCCTCCTCATCCTCTGGAACCACAAAGCAATGTATCTCAGTAGCACAACAACCGTGTGTTCTGCAGTGCTCACGTGCTCGAATACAACAACGCTCTCCTCGCCAACGCAAGTCTTTGCGTTCTCATGCCCGAGCGAGTGCCAGCAATCATCCACCGCATGGGCGAAGCGGTTTGTCTACACGCCGCTGGTCCTGATTCCCGTTACCCTCCTCGCGTTCATCCTTGCCAGAACAATCGAGCGTTTCAAGAAAGTTAAAGAGCCACCGAAAGCGACGTAATCGGAAATCTTTATATAACCTCAATGCCTGCATTCTCTCATGCATCCCAAAAGCCTTGACGCATTTCGCACTCCCGACTATAGGGTCTTTTCAGCGGGTCCTTATTTTAATGTTGATTTGCCGTATGAAGTCAAATGGCACAGACAGCATCTCAAAACGTTAAAGAAGCATGCAAAGAAACCCCGTTTATTCTTTAAAGCCCGGCCCGGAGCGGATAATAATGAGCGTCATTTTCAGGAGCATGTGATTGAAAGCATCCCGTTTCATGAACAGATGCTGCGAGAGAATACGGAGCGCCTTGCGACGATCCGAAGTCTTGTCCGAAGGGGAGCGTACAAGAAGCTCGTGCGGATCTCACGCACGATGGGAGGAGTTCCTGAGTATTTTGTTTACGACAAGCGGTCTAAGAAATTTTTCTTCGTTGCCATGCATCTCTCTGAAGAACGGAGGCGCTGGATCCACATTGTTCAGGATGTCCACAAACTCTGTGCCGTTCAAATTCTGACGTAATTGACCCTGTTTATCACTATGTTTAAAAATCCCACCACATTGCTCATATACGGTGTGGGATGAGATTCCGAGGATTCCTTATTATTGCAGTGCTGCTCGCATTAGCGCTGCCTGCAGTGTGCGCCGATAATATTCTCATTAACTCACGTGACTGGAAAGATGTCTATTCAGGGATGCAGTATGGTTTTCACACGGGCGTGCAGCCAAAATTTCTCGTAAGCGAACAGCATTCCACTATTATTCTTAGCGATTTACCTGTGGAACAGCCCTTGACCGTGTTGAACTCGCGCAAAAACCCGTTTGTCGTTGGTTATGGTTCGCTTCTCACGGGCAAGGGATATACTGTTGATGAGCTTGAGTTCAATTCCTTAAGTCTTGAGCTTGCGGAAATGCTTTCCGACATCAACAATTACATCATAATTGATGATTCGTATGGATACAATTCGATTGCCGTAGCTCCCTACGCCATCGCAAGCAAGTCGTTTGTACTCTTCGCTGACCGCAACAACATCGGAGAAGTGGAGAATTTCTTGGAGAGCCGCAACCCCGGGATAGTACTCATTTATGGCCATGTCGATCGGGAGGTCAAGGACAGGCTCGCGTCATTTAACCCTGAAATTATCAATATGGACGGGGATCGCTTCGCGAACAATGTTGAAATCGTAAAAAAATTCATGGAGATCAGCCCAACGCAGCAGGTGATCCTCACGAACGGCGAATTCATCGAGCAAGAGCTCATGTCCGGGCAATTTCCCGTGCTTTTTATCGGAATCCAAAATGTTCCCCCTAAGATTCATGATTACATTGTCAACAGCAATATCCAGGTAGGAGTCCTCATCGGCAATGAGCTTGTAGGCACAGCAACGACGGTGAGGAGGGATACGGGGATTAGCACGTTCGTGAAATTCGCGCGAAGCGCACGTCAGACGGAGGGCCCGATTGCTCAGGTTGAAGGGCTTGACATCTTTCGGCTTCCGAGCATTGAGCTCAGCCTAAGCATTGAAGGGATCACATACAATGCCCTCACGAATCAGCTGGAAGTCACGTTCAAGAACAATGTCGAAATCGCGACGTACTTTAAAGGAACATACACGGTCATCAGCGGGGATCAGCAGCAGACCGTTGGAGATACGGAGCCGGTGTTTATTGACGGCAGCGATACGAAGACGGTCGTTTATGACGTTGATCCTATCTCGGGAGACGAGATTACTGCAAGAGTATTCGTTATCTTCGGCGAGTCGAAAGACGCGCTTGAGCGCACGTTGCAGGGAGAAATCACTGTGAAGCGGGTGGAAGTGCTTGATGATACCGCGATCACTATTGAAAAAGTCGTGTATCAGAAAAGCAGGGGATATTTCCTTCTTACCGTTGAAAACATAGGAGCCCTTGACGTATATGTGGATACTGAACTCCACGACGTCTTAGTTGCAGGAGAGCGCCAGACGTTCGCGGCGAAGGAAGTCATTAAGATTAGCCCGGGAGGGAAAAAGAATTCTGTGGTGCCAGCAGACCTTGCCGAAGAAGACTTTGATAGCAACCCCCGCATTAAAGTACGGGCATATTATGGGCAGCGCGAGAACGCGCTCGTGAAGATCCTCGAAGGAGAGTTCGATCTTATCATCTCCGCGTTTGATGTGATCATCTACTTGCCGATCATTATCATACTCCTCTTAATCATCCTGATCCTGTGGAGGAGAAAGAGGAAGAAGAAGCATCACTAAGCCAAATTCGGATGTGGCTGACCGATTATTTCTCTCGCGTCACTAATTCTGGAATAAATGTATGTTCAGGATCGCACGGCGGCTCTTCAAACTCAAAAATGAAGTGCTCGCCGGGCTGCGCGGATTTTGTCTGGTTCGCGCTGAATCCCGGGCAGGAGACGGTCGCGGTGACTTTTCCTGGAAGCGCGTCCACATTCGTGAGATTCAGGACAAACACGCCAGTGCGGAAATTTTTTGAGAACGAGTTCTCACGCACTTTCAATGGCTCCGAGACTGTTTTCTGACTCACGCGCGTGGACTCTACCCTCACAGGGGCTTCTTTTTTCACGACAAAACCAACAGACTTCTCGAGAATGCCTGAACTGAGAAGAAAGATGTGAATGCAGAGCACAACAACCACAACAACAATGACATTCTGAATCGTCTCTTTTTTCATATCACTCTCTGTCTTGCGCCCGTATTTAAACTGTGCGGCGCCCTTTCCCGATATTTACTTACAAAATATCTATTAAGCGCTATATTTATAAATAAATGATACTTACATAATAACTATAGTGACGCCACGCGCAATTCTGTTGAAACGCCTCGAGCACGTGCTGAGCGAGCTTGAACGCTCGCATCATGTGCCTCCCCCTGAGGCCGTGCGCCTGATCGAAGAGCGATCTCTCACCATTCCCGTGTGCATTTTCTCTCAGAATAGTCTTGGACCGCTCGAGGCGCTTGTCGTATATCTCAGAGATGAGCATGCGATGACGTATGCGCGCATTGCACAGCTTCTCAAACGAAATCCTGATCCGATCGGCATCACGTACCGCAACGCACGGAAAAAACTCATTGGTCCTCTCAAGATACGTGACTGCACTCACATTCCAATCTCTGTTTTTCAATCTGATACGCTCAGCATCATGGAATGTCTCGTGCGTCATTTGAAAGAAGCTCAGCGCATGCGCTACTGCGATATCGCGCGGCTGCTCAACCGTGATGACAGGACAATCTGGACCTTACACAAGCGGGGAAAAGCAAAACGACTATGAAGCAAGCCCTCATGAATGGACTTTGGATCCTGACGCTGATACTCCTAGGAGGCATTATCGTTGCGCAATCGGATCCCAGCGCTCCAACATCAATACGGAACGTCTCAACGATCACGACAACTCCCGGACCAGGAACCGTGCTGAACTCGACAGGAGGAAGCATCCTCACGCTCGATATCAACGCGACGACCCAGAATTACCGATGGAAAGGTTTTGTGGGAAATGTGACAGGAGAGCTCGCGCTCCTTGACAGCGCCCTAAACCGGCTTGTGACATGGAACGTGCAGACGATCACGGGGGAGCTCTATGCGACTAGGAACTCGACGCTGATTACATGGAGCGCCGTGCAATGCGCAAACAATTCCGTGATCGCGGCAGAGCAGGAGGCGCTGAATATCACGATGACGGATGTCGACAGCATCAATACCACGTTCAGCGGAACGACGCATCGCGGATTCTATATCGGCATAACGCAAATCGCCGCAAACACGTGCAGGGCAACTGCACTCAATGTCAACAACACGCAGCAGTCCAATTATTTCCAGGAGATTCTGCTCTCGGATCGGGGGAATCTCATTTACACGTCGCTGCTGGAAAACGCAACGTATGGCTTCAACAACCAGACGTATGACTTCCAAATGATCGTGGCAGAGAACGCCCTTCAGGGATCTCAACCGTCAACTCCCTATTATTTTTACATCGAGCTGATCTAAATGAGAAAAGTTCATGTCCTCATCATTGTGGTTTTGATACTGAGCATGCTTCCACTTGTTTTGGCGACAACAACGCCTGAAGGTCCACAAACTATCACAGTTGTCAACTCCTCGAGAAGAACACCCGCGCCATCGTCATCGCTGCAGGCGACAGCCGGAAATGTGACGCATCTCAATATTGCTGCAAATACAGTCACGCAAAGCTGGCAGGGATTTGTGGGCAATATCACGGGAACGATAACGCTTGATGACAGCAGGAATAATACGCTGTATGACTGGCAGGCTGCGGATCCCGAGGGCGAGATATACGCAACATATTTGCAGGCTGTTGACTGGAGCCTTGGCAACGTGCAGTGCTGGAACTGGACATATCCCGTTGCATCCTATTTACAACTTGTGGAACTTGAGACAAATCCGGCAGCGGGTGATGGAGCCCCCAGCGTGTACGCGGGCATTGGAGCGCTTGCGGATGATCCGGACGGAGTTAACGAGACATTTACCGCGCCAGGATCAGGAACGCACGCAAGCTTTTATGTTGGCTCGCAGCTCATCAATGGCTCCCTTGGTCCAAGCTGCCCGATTACGAGGCTTTACAATGGCACGGGGCAGGGCACATTCCAGGAAGTGCTTCTCTACCATGATGGAACAGGCGCTTCGAATGATGGCGTGATTTACACCGCAATCATTAATCAGAGTGTTACAGGATATGACACACAGCGCTGGGACTTTGAAATGATTGTGGGAGAAAATGGCCATGAAGGGGATGTTATGCCGACTACATATTATTTCTATGTGGAACTTCAGTAAGTAATACACTAGTCATACAAATAACATATTTATGATGACAATACACGATTATTATTCATTTTGTCATATAAATATAATTCACTTAAAATACAAATAGCATATAAAGAACATACAACGGTTATTTTTTAGCGGCCTAACCCCCTTTTTGTTTCCATTCATGAAAAAGTATACTAAACGGGGAATTATATTGCTTTTGACCCTTTTTGACCCAATTAGGTGGCCTCTTTTTGCCGCATATTTAAATATACGTTTTTCCAGACTAGCATACAAGTATAATACAAAAGGATTACTGTTACCATGCCTGAGAAAAAAGGACAGGATGACATCCATATTCTAAATGTCAGGCTCCCCGAAGAAATCATAACCTGGCTCGATTCACTTGTTGCCGCGCACATTTATGGCAGCAGATCTGAAGCTGTTCGCGATTTCATGCGTGAGTATGTGAGGAAGCGGCGCAATGGCTAACATGATTTCTGTTCGGATTCCCGCACGCATGATTAAGGAGCTAAGGGATGCCGCAAAAGAGGACCATTACCTTGACATTAGCGAGGCCGTGCGCAGCATTGTCCGTGACGAATGGATGAAGCACAGGGATCCGTTCGCATTCCATCTTCAGCATCTTCGAAAAGAAATCTCAGAAAATCTCAACCAGCGAAAGCAGGAAGAACTCATCAAAGAGCTTGAAAAAATACGGGACAACATCACTCATGGCAAAAAAGAATAATGTTTGGATGGCAGCAGGCCTCGTATGCCTTGTCCTGCTAGCTCCGCTTCTCATCGCGCAGTCTGATGTTGCTGGCGCTTCCCCACTCTCAGGTCCAGGATCTTCAGGATCAGAGTCCTCAGAATCAGCGCCACCAAGCGGTCCTTCTGATGCGGCAGGCACAGATCAAACTAGCCCATCGCCTGAGGCATCACAGGAAATGGCAGAGAGTGATACGGCGGCAGACGGAACTGAGGATATAACGGATGAAGGAAGCACAGAACCGCCTGCAGATGAGCCGACAGAAGGCGACATGGACGCAACTCCCCCGGCAGAGGATCCACCAGAAGATTCCGAGGAGACGCCTCCTGAAGATGAGCCAGAAACTCCCCCAGAACAGCCCCCGGACGATTCAGAAGACCCCCCAGATGACCCTGGAGAAAATCCAGAAGGGGATCTACCGCCAGAAGAACCTCCCGAGGAGCCAGGTCCGATTGATCCTGACCCGCCTGTTGATATGTGCGCATCCATGAGTTGTGATGACGCTGATCCTTGTACGTTAGACTCCTGCAGCGACAGCGCATGCAAGCACGCAGCGATTCCCAGCTGTGGATTAGAAAATACAACACAGACAATCCCGCAGCCAAAAATCCCGGGCTCTGTAATGGAAATCACTCCTGAACTCATGAAGTACATCTTGCTCAATCAATATCCTGGAACCCGATTTGGCATTCAAACAAAGAAGCCAGAATATTCATCAGGGGAAGATGTCTGGATGACGATTAATGCCCCAGCTGAGGCTGATGTTGAACTGTATTTTTCGTACAATGGCTTTGATCACTACATTAAAATCCCACGAGAGAAAGGCTATCCGTTAGAGTTTCCACTGCCTATCCCTGAGACGCTCGATGAAGGATCGTACACGATCAGAGCAGCCATATTCTACTCAGGGATCATACTCAAGTCAGATACGTCCTTCACAGTTTCAGAGGATGCACCCTCAGCGCGTGATGAAGAAGAGACTCTTCCCAGCGAGGATCCAGCGGATCCAGCAGTAGGCCATATTCAATCAAATGTTGTTGAGCAAACACCCCCTCTAGAATCTGAAACAGTGTCGGCGGAAGATACGACTGAAGAAGGGCAAGCAGCGGATCAACCCGCAGAGATCCCAGTAGAATCCTCCACCCAGGATACTCTCTCTGGGCCTGCGCTCACCCATGATCCTATTGTCATTGGGCAACCGGTAGAATGGCAAAAAACCGTGAAGATAGAAAATACGGAGTCATCTCCCCTAGACGTTGAAGTTCAAGTTGCAATTCCAGAATCCGCTGATCTGATAGGGGTTCAGGAAAAGCAGACAGAGGAGATCGTACAATCAGAAACCGATGGCGCGGACGTCATCATTGCGGATACCCTGGACGAGGGAGAGGAAAAAGAATATGTGGTTACATTCAAGACGGAGCCAGCGAAGAAAATCGAGAGCAAACCCATCGTCACGGATGATTCCTGGGAAAAAGAGATCGTGATCTCAAGCAATCCAGAATATGACGGGGAGTTTCAATATACGAATGTTTTGAGCTACGCCACAGTAAAAGAAAGCTCTTCCGAAAACATACAGCTCTACTGGCGCGTGAACGGCGAGGAGGTTGATGTCACGCATTACGAGACGTTCAGTGTGACATTTTATGATACAAATCACAACGGCCTTGTTGACCAGATCAGCTGGATTACCCCGCATCTCAGCAGCCAGGAATTCGTTATTGTAGTTACGCTGACGGCAACTGCAAGTCCGTTTGAGCAGGAGATCACGATTATACCAACATCACCCGCGCCGAACAGCCATTTCAAAGACGGTCCCGTCCCATTCGGATTCACCATCAATTATAACGCAAGCTACACGAAAGTGCGGTGCAATATCACCGTTGATGACGCTGTTATGCTTGAGAGCATTCTCGCCGTAACGAACCAAACGACCACAGTCCTCACGCTGGAGGAAGGCATCCATAATTGGTATGTGGCGTGCGCAGGCAATGCCACACCCTCAAAAAAGAGTTCCACAGAGTCGTTCGTTGTTGACATGAGCCCGCCAGTGATTGAATTGCACAATCCCGATCCAGAACTAAGCCTCCGGGATGCAGTGACGTTGAACTATACGGCTACGGATGCGTATGCAGCGTCGCTTACTTGCAGCCTCTATTTGAACGACGTGCTCAACATGACGGGACTTGTCGCGCCCAGCGGCACGCTCCAGCAGATATCCTTGAGCGAACTCGAAAATGGAACGTACACATGGAAAGTTGGCTGCGCTGACAAAGCAGGAAACCAAAATGTCACAGCATCCAAGCTGTTCTACATTGACACGAAGCGAAATTTCAGCATCATAACGAATAAACTCTCGTACGCATTAGGAGAGGGCGGAGTGTATTGGGTTACAGCCCCGTTGGGCAGCAAAGTCACGCTCATAATCACAACACCGTTGAAAACCACGATCACCAGATTTTTTGAAGGCCCGTATCCGACGCTGGATACTATAAACTTCAACGACTATGGTGGGCAGTACATCCTTGACGGATTCCTCAATTTCAACGGAGCCATCAAACAAACAACAACCACATATTCCGTAACGAGCAGCATCTCCGCGGCGATCACTGTTGACAAGGAAACGATTGAGAAAGGAGGCAGCGTGGCATTCACGGGAGCGCATGGAGGGGGCCTAGGCGATGTGACGTATAATTGGGACTTCGATGACGGAACATCCGCCACGGAGAAAACGGTGAGCCATACATTCCCCGACCTGAAGAATTATGTCGTTAAGCTTACGGTCAAAGATAGCAAGGGGAATACCGCGACAGCCTCAGTCACGATTACTGTTAAGGAAAGGTTTCCCGTCAAGATTCAGGTGCGCGATGGCGACACAGATAATGCAATACAAAACGCCAAAGTTAATGTCGGAGTTGATGAAGTAAAAACAGATGGAAACGGGGACGCGGCATACACGCTCTTTGTTGGGGAATATGAATTCATCATCAGGGCCGATGGGTATGACGTATTTTATGGAACAATCCTTGTGAATCAGGAGACTACCTATACTGCGGTCCTGACCAAAGATGTTGCAGAGCCTTTTGAGGAGGAAGAGAGTGAGGAGCCACAGAACACTGAGGAAGGAACCCCCCCCGTACTAGAATTTGAGGACTCCGAGCTCGAGGATGTGCTCCTTACAGCGCTTGAAAATATCGACAGCTATAGCAGTGATCAGCGCAAGCTTGCGGACGCATTAGGAGTCCGTGAAGGCTTGGAGCGGGCAAAGGAAACTGTAGCACGGGTAAACCGCGATCTCTTCAATCTCAAACAAAATCGGGCAGGCCTTGATCAGGAGGCGTATAATGACCGCGTTGCTGATCTCGAGGAGAGCCTTGATGAGCTCAGAAAGAAGACAATCATGGCTGTGACCGCGGAATCCCCCGAGGAGTTCGCGAAGTACGCGAGCCCCGAGCAAATTGAAGATATTGCTCAGCGGTACATCAAAGAAAAAGCGCATATTAAAGACACGAAAAGTTATCTCAGCAGCTTGGACGAGATCCAGAACCTCGTAACGATCTCAACCGTAGTTCAGTCAGGGCGCATCACGACGCTTGATGGTTCCCTCTCAGATATTACGCTTATCAAACACCAAGCGTCAACATTCGGAGATGTCCAAGAAACGGAGCTTATTATAGACATTCCCAAAACAATTGCTGGAGACGCCAAAGATATCATCTTCCTGACACCGTATACGATTATTCAGGCAGATCCCCTCATTGCGTTTGATCTCTCGCAAGCAACAGATATTATGTATTACACACGCACAACCATTGATCCCGATGAGGCGAAAAACATCGCGTTGGCACTGCTCCCCACTCAAACAGTTGACGGAAAAGGAGCCTCCATCACGGGGCTCGCTATTTTTTCAAAGATCACGAGCATTGACAATCCTCTTGTTGCATTTGAAGTCACGATTATCGTTATCCTCTTGCTTGTGTACGTGCTCTATGAGTTTGACCTTATGCAGGGAGTGCAGCGCGCGTTCATCATGCGCAGTCAGGAGATAAAGGCAATCTACGACATTATCCATGACATCCAAGTGTCAATTACAAACAATGAGCTGGATAATGCGATGCTGACGTATCAGGATCTTATGGAAGCGTACAAAAAACTTCCGGCGGCGAAAAAACCGAAAGTGATCCAAGAAACGAAGGCGGCCTACCACAAAATTATTCACGCGAAGGTTCAGGAAGGACTGCATGCAGCGCTTGCGCTTCTGCAAGAAAACCACGTTAATGAAGCCCGGGAGAAATATGAAGAGATTCAAGCATGGTATAAGGAATTGCCTCCAGAGCTACGGGCAACAGTCAAAGAACGATGCACGCTGCTCTTTGAGCGCCTGAATCAAGCGTAACCCCGCTGCGCTCATTATTCTTCCTCTCCCTTCTTCTTCGCGAGCTTTCCAATCCAGCCAAAAAGCAGGCCAAACACGGGCTTGATAAATATCCCTACAAATTTGTTAACGACTTTGAAAACCGCGGCGAGCACTTTGGCTAATTTTGTGAGGTTTTTTTGAAGCACTCCCGCAACTATTTTTGCATATTTCAGCGTGATGTCAAAAAGTTTCTTCGACTTCTTGATGAGTGTTTCCGTAACGTGCTTCTT
>CAZHJH010000009.1:0-11443 GCA_964533475.1 uncultured Methanosarcinales archaeon | reverse complement strand
AGACTAATCCACGCCGTGGAAAGGGGGCGCAGCAACCAGCGCAGCACTTTTTTCAAAGGCCCCAGGAGCGGCTGCAGCGGCCTCTTGGCGTGAAACGTGTACCACTGCCTTAGCGCATAGACGCCCTTCGTTATTGCGGCACCAGACCCTTTCACGACAAAACGAACGCCTATGAATATGCCCGTGATTGCTCGGTGGAGCACACGCCATGCCGCTCCCACGATCATAAAAAGGACAGCGCATTTCGACATCACTCGCGCCTTTTTCTTTTTTCGCCGGACTTGCTTCTCTTTAGTTGCGCGCATGCGCTCATAGCGCAATTGATACTCCGTTCGAATGTTGCGCATCGCTGTGAGAAACTCTTCCTCAATCTGTTTGGGCGCTTGCGGGATTTCCTTGAGCCTTGACTGCTCCAGCTTCTTGAAGTATACGCCCGTTACGGTTTCCTTCTGGTCATCAACCCACAGCTCAAGTTCTTCGTCTTCCATGTCATGCCATTTCAATACGCTTCAACAATTCGAGAGAAGCATCATAGAGGGATCTCTTAAAATCAGGAGGGAGCTCTTTGTACAGCGTTATTAAATGAGTGTAGGCGTCACGCGCACCGCGGATGTCGCCATCTCGCAGCGAGGCATACGCTTGCTCGATAACCTGAATAGATTGTTGAAACACCGTCCCTTCCTCAGATTCCTTCAACTCGCTGCGGACACACTGCAGCAACGATCGCACTCTTGCCAAATCTTCCTGAGCCAACGTTGTGCGCGCCATTCTGACAAGGGGCATGAAGTCCAGCGCAAGAAGCTCGGCAATATCTGTCTCTTTTCCCGCTTTCCTCAGAATGCTCATCTTCGCTTTCAAATCCTGGAATTCCTCATCACACTGCTGGAGCTTTTGCTCATATTCTTCATCATGAGGCATAGGAATAACGACCATGGGTCTTTCCTAAACGCCTGCACATAAAAAGTTAACGCTTGAGCGCGAGATTTTCTCCACAATCTTTATATAGCTGATTTTTTCTGTATGTGGCTATGCGGCTTTGGGTGGTTGTTCTCCTCATATTGGTGGTTAGCTGTAGCCAGCAAAATAATAAGTCTGGGCAAGATCAGGCGATCGAGGGGATCCGCTTCAGCGACTGGTATTACAGTGAAAAATACGCGCGGGATATCATTGACATTCAGAATTTTGATATTAAGGATCATGTCCTTAACGTGACGACTATTTGCTATGGTCCGAAGAACACAACGATCGCGCGCAACGACTCAGAAATCCTGACACTCCCCAAGCGCAGCCAATGGGCGTGGATTCCCGTATGTCCTGAGGAAACGACATCGTATATGCTTGACGTTTTCGAGGTCGCGAGCCCGTAGGTTTATAAATCCTAAAGCAATTACTACTTCTTAATAGTCAACAATTAGGGGGTTTGTATGATCCATATTATCGGTGTCAGCCACATCCAGGCGAATCTTAATGAAACGCTCTCACGCCTTAGGCGTTTAGCTCTCCACAAAGACACGATTGTTTTTCTCGAACCTAAAAAAAATCTGCTCCTCGGAATCCAAGACTACCATCATCCGGCAATCGCGGGCTTTTTTTCAGGAATCCTCGCGTTTTGCAAGCAGAGGAACGCATGCATTGTCCCTCTCAATCCAGCATCCATGCCAAGCCATAGCTCGAGCAAGCTCTTGGTTAAATACGCGCAGCAACTCGTGGAAGAGGAATATATGGCGGAGGTCATTCTCCGCCATGAGGCACATGATGCTCTTGTCATCATTGGGGATGTCCACGCACTCAGGCTTACAAGCATTCTTGCAGGGCACGGACGCAGCGTGCATTATTACAGACGGGCATTTCCAACCCCTGATGATGTCGTGACGCACAGCTGGAGAGCCGCGGCGGCAGGAGCATCGGACATGAAAATAGACCTCTCCTGGCTCTCGTTTATGAACGCGAACCTGCAATCTGCGCTCGGCACGCCTTCACGGCGAAGCGTACAGGAAGCATGCTGGGAGGATGAGATCCTCTATCTCAAATATGTTGCATACGCGCTGCTCCTCACGAAGGCGTATCCCCCGTATCATCAGGAAATCGACGCGCAGGATCACGTTGCATGCGCGCGGGCTCAGGATGATTGCCGAGAGCGCCTCCGCAAAACCACATCCCTCCAAGATCACCCACAGATCGCCCTCTAACTCAGAAAACTATATTAATCAGTCTCCCCCGCATCGTTCTCAGGTGATCGGATCTCGTACTTAGACCCACAATACCCGGACGACAGCATACAGGACTTTGCACTTGGACCTCAAAAAACAAAAAAAGAAGTCCTCATCATACTCGGCGTTGTCGTGCTCGTACTGGGAATCACATTCTTTTTCATGAAATTTTATGGATCGGGCATCGTTGCCTATGTGAGCCTTGACGTTAATCACGTCATGCTCCGCGAATTGGCATTCACAGGATCCCAATTCATTCTTTCTGGCGAGAACGCGCAGATTCCTGTGACGAGTGCAAAAGTCTCAGGGACTATCGTTGGCAATGGCTCTGTCCAGGTTTTCATGCGCGCTGATGGCAAGGATTCACTCGTCTACTCCAATGAACCCGTGCCTTTCAAATCACCACTCATCACGGGATTCGCCGTGTACTCTGATGAGACCGCAGAATCGCTTGCTTCGGATGGGAAGTCTCATCTTATTGTCGGCCTCAAAGACATGAAGATCATCGGAGATGAGGGCAATATCCTAACCGGTATTGCTTTGAAAAGCGTGGGCAACGAGAATGGCATGTATCTTGAAAAGATCCGCGTGTCGTGGACGCCAAATAACGACGAGCACCTCCAGGGAATTCGGCTTAATGGCGATGATTTCTGGGGATTTAATCGCGCAGGCACTCCTTTTGGGGCTCAGCCTTCGGGCGCTCAATTAACAGCATGGGGCCAGGCGATCCCGTACATGGAGACGCGCATCTTTGACGAGTTTAGATTTGACGGACCCATTGAGGACAAACAGATTCTAATTGAACTGTATTACAATGATTACTTACCGGGCTTCCGCCTTGGGGATGACCGGTTCGTCAAGATATTCCTTGATCTCTCCGGAGTCAAGGACAGCTATATCGAAGAGGAGGAGGGAAAACTTCAATTTTCTCTTGAAAAAAAACAACGGAGTGTAACCCGCGCATCGTCTGATACAGGCACATCTCCCGGAACAACCCAAGGATCGCATCAAGAACCTCCAGGAGCAGTAGCGGGCAACGCCACAGCTACAGCTCTGCAGGAGGGAAGCGCATCTTCACTCGCGGCTCGCGGTTTCTCCAGCCTTGCTTTGAATGACGGGACTCAAGTGTATGCAAAAGCGTTAGAAGAAGCCTCTGTCTCATTTCCTAGTTTACCATCGCTCAAAGTCAACTTTCAGATTGTTGAGAACGCGAGCTCCCGGGCCCTCTTTGAGCAATCGCATCCAGAGCTCAAGCCGCGCAGTGAAATCACACGCGAATGCAAGGATACATGCGCGTTCCCCAACGCCCTCAATCCTGAGCAGGTTGAGTTCGTGTTCCACATCGAAGAAGGGACAGCATTCAACGTAACCTCAATTGAATTTTCGTAATAGTCGCTAGAGCTTACAGATAAGCCTGCGCCGCTTCCGTGAGCCGTATGATCTTATTCCTGCCATTCTTCTTCACGACAACGAGGCCTTGGTCAAGAAGCCCCTGAACGCGTTTTCTCGTTGTCGTTTTTGTTATGCTAAACTTCTTGCTGACTTCCTTAAATGATACGCGCTCCGAGTTCGCGAGGTATGCTATGATCTCATGCAAGTCATCCGGAAGCTCGTGCGCCATGGGTACAGCAGGGCCTTTGAGCTGTTTCAGCTCCTGCTCGAGAACGCTGAGCTCCTGCGCCGAGAGTGTGCTCGGATGCACATTCACCATCATGCAGGCTTGATACACCTGCGCATCATCGCTGAGCTCATATATAAGTTTCATGACCGCATTGAACCCAAACATACTCACAAGGTAGTCCATGCGATCCAGCAGCACTGCAGATTTCTTGTTTCTCTTCATAAACTCCTTTGCGCGTGATCGAATCGCCGCTAACGTCATTGCGACATCTCCCTTTTGATCCTTCTGCGTCGTCATCCACAGCATCTGCGCGTCGATATTATATTTCCGCTTTATCTCGTCAGGAGGAGCGCGCGACATGCACAATCCCTTATACCCTTCATTCAAAAGTCCAGAAAACACCGCGAACGCCTTATCTTGATATGCTTCTTTTATGATAAATGCGCCACCCTCAAGATTTTGCTCACCCTTCATACGCCTGCGCACGGACTCGATCTTTATAAATATTATGTGCGTGTTAACACTATTCTTTTATAATATGGCCAGATGTGGCAATTCAGGAAGACCGCTAACAGTAAATTGAAAAAATTTAAGTGGTTTTTACTGGCAATTTGCTATAACCTTATAAATGCAAGGGCTTCAGGGAGCGCGGGGGAGCCGTGGATACACGTCAATTTGTGATTACAGCGAATAAGGCGGGAGGATTTATCTGCCTGGGCGTTGACAGCCGATATCAAGGATGGCATACTCCTGTTCAGGGGACGCTGTATAAAATTCTCCATGACATCCATGTTGCGGGAAAGATACAGCACTATCACCAGGATGCAGGATATGTACACCGCATTCGCGAGCATGCTCATGAGCGCATGCTGCTGCCCCTGCACGCATCCGCGCTCGTCTATTCTCTTGATCAGCACGTGCCGTTCGACCTCATACTTGATGTCCGGCAGCCGTACGACAATCGGCGGTGGGGAAAATCATACAGCATAACGCATGAGCGAGGGAAACTCATCATTCAATTCACGAAAACGCATGATGCCCGAGACCAGGATACGCTCTCCGGGGAGGAGTATCATCTGTTTCTCGTGATCGAGGGGGATGAGGACCTTCATTTCAAAAAGATTGAGGAGTGGATTCCCTGCTATTATCCCATTGACGAGCAACGGCATTCTCCCCCGTACGACGGGTCTGTTTTTAAAGCAGTTCAACTCGTCGCCCGGAGGATTATCCTAGCTGTTTCCGATGACAAAGACGCCGCATGCGCGCTCGCGGAACGCGTCACGCAACAGCATCTCACACTTGAGCGGCTGCGCAAATCCTATTTCCAGGGCATGTCCCCCGCCTCGGCAAACTTATCAGAACATCTCGTGAAGTTCGGCAGGAAAAAATATGTTCTTCCCGGATACCCGTGGGCGTTCGCACCCGACATGATGGCAGAGGCCCAGTGTGTCCGGGCGCTTTTGCTCGATAATCAGATTGAGGATGTCAAATTCATGCTCTATGATCAATTGAAGCAGGAAATCCAGGCTCCGTGGTCAATGCTCGGATGGCATGCGTTCGCATGGCACAGTGTATTTGAATTCCTGAGCAGAAATCACCGATTGCCGGAGTATTTCTCGCCTGATGAAATCAAGGAGATCACCGCACGGCTGGAATCACTGCACGAGAAAATTCAGCAGCACTATCTCCATGAGGGGCTTATCCATGCAGACGACGATCCGTGGATGCCCGACCTTCCCGGACCACGACTCGAACATCAGGCGCTCTACGCCTGCTTTCTTGAACTGCTTCACAAAATCACAGGTAACAACGAATATGCTGAAGTGCGTCATCGTTTTCTTGCAGGAGTTCGTGAACGATTTACAATCCCCGTCAGCTCGCTCTCTGTCAGGCACGCCACTCCCAACATATTCATCGCTGCGTATCTTTGCCCGCACATTTATCCTGAGCCCCTCTGGGAGGAGGCGTTCGAGGGGGCGCTCTCAGAACTGTGGCTTCCCTGGGGAGGAATCTCCACACTCAGCACCACTCATCCGTTATTCTGCTCAACACATTCTGGAGAGGTAACGACAAGCCACTTTCATGGGGACAGCTGGTATTGGATAAATAACCTTACGGCGCTCGCTCTGCACCGCATGAATGCCAAAAGATTTAAGAAGTACATTGATGCCATACACACTGCGTCCACAAAAGAACTCCTGCATTCCGGGGCACTTGGGCATCATGCTCAGATGTCGAGCGCGTCCCATTGCAGAAGCGAGGGCTGCTGGAGCTACGCGCCCAGCGCGGCGCTCTACATTGAACTCATGAACGAACTCAACCATGGTCATCGAAAGCCTTATTGATCCGATCCGCGCGGCGCAGCGCCCCTGGAAGGCGTTTATCGTGGGCGTCGTGTTTGCGAGCTTCGCTGTAGTGCTTGGATTATTTCTTTTCAAGGAATACGCGAGCATGGTCATTGTGTCACTCACCGCGCTTGTGAGCGTTCCGCTCGTCTATGGCGCGATCAAACTCGAGGAGAAAAAAGATCTTGAGATCACGGAAGAGCGCATGCTGCTCAAGGAGCACGGCAAAGTCCTTTCTTTTTTCATGTTCTTGTTTTTTGGATTCACAGCTGCGTATATCGGCTGGTTTGTGCTCTTGCCTATGGGAACAAACCATATGCTTTTTGAGGCGCAGTTACGGACTATTGAGAGCATTAACGGGCCCGCTACGGGAAACGCTTTCGCCCTAACATCCACACTTGCAGCGATTTTCCTGAACAACGCGAAAGTTCTTGCGTTCTGCCTGCTCTTCTCTTTTTTCTATGGGTTTGGCGCCATATTCATCCTGACATGGAATGCCTCTATCATCGGCGTCGTGATTGGCGGCTTGATCAAGGAACTCGCGAACAGTTCATTTGGCCTTGTTCCCCTCATCCTGTTAAAATACTCGGTGCATGGCATCCCTGAAATCGCAGCATACTTCATGGCTGGGCTCGCGGGAGGAATTATCTCTATCGCTATTGTCCGGCACGACATTAACACGAACAAATTCAAACGCATCCTTGTGGACAGCGTTGACCTGATTGTGGGATCATTGCTTATCCTCTTCGGCGCTGCCGTCCTTGAGGTCTTTGTTTCCCCCATGATCTTTTGAGGTGATACGATGGATCGAGAGCTTATCGAATTGAAAGGCGCATTGAAGATTCAGGAGGCGAGAGTTCAGGCGCTTATTAAGATTCTCAGCAAAGAAGGCGTGCTTACGCAGGCGGAGGTGGACGATGAAGTCACAGAACTTCTTGCGAGTCGCTAGCATTACGCTCCTGCTCCTGCTGCTCGGCTGCGAGAACGAAATCTCACAAGAGCAAGCCATCCAGGCGACACAGGATTTTGTCAATTCCGGGGTGAAGTTTTACGCGCGGGAGAATGAATCTGCCACGAATCTTGAACGTGTCTCATTGCAGATTCTTCAGGCGTACAAGCAACAGGGATACTGGTATGTGGAGATCGAGGCGCGCTCCAACGCTACGGGAACGGAAAAGAAAAGCCGCATGGTCGTTGCCGTTGACGCGAAAACTGGCGCTGTCGAGCCATCAAAACTCAGGACGCTGACATGAGTGCGTGGATTTTTTTACTGAACGGACTTGTGGAAGGCCTTATCGTCGCATACGGCATTTCCACACTGCTCCGCGGATTCACGGAGAAACACTGCCCCTTAGCGAGGCTTCTTGGGCTCCTCGGGATTTTTTTCGCGCCTCTTGCGATCGTGCATTGGTCCTGGTTGTTCGGAAGCTTTTCCTACTCGCTCGCCGATCAAGTGTGGCTCACGACCCTTTCCCTGAGCATTACGGTGCTCCTGCTCGCGCTCTTTGTGCACACTATTTCTGGAAGGATGCATGTCCTCATCTTGCTTTCATTTTATGTTGTTGGGTTCCTCGCGCTGCTCATCGCGCTCAGACTCCCCCTGACCGCCCTTTGGCTCTCCTCCGTATTTCTCGTTCTGCTTTTTTTAGAACTCGCGTTCGTGCAGCATGACATCCTACGCACGATTGGCATTGTGGGGGCGGCGTATGGGCTCGGTTTGATTCTGGTCAGCCTGCTCACGTTGCTCGGCCAGCCGTTATGGCTCTTTATTCCGGACGCACTGCTTCTTATCGTTTTAATCCTCTTTCCAGAGCACATGAAATTGTGCGAAAGCGCGCCTCAGCAGGCTGTCGCTAAACTTCCCGGGGTTGTGCAGATTCTGAAGTTCGGCCTTTTTATGTTTGGGCTCACCGTATTTATTTTCTTTGGCGCGCTCGCCGTTCATGAGACAGCCCACGCCGTGCTTGCCCAGCGCTTTGATTGCGAGCATCGCATCGTCTTCCACGAGCAAGGGCTTTGGCCGCACACTTCTGTTCAATGCGCGGACACTTCGTCGAAAGGCATGATCTTAGTCTCTGGATTCATCATCACGACAGCATTCGCGCTCATGTTCTACGTCGTTGGAAGCGGATTTATACAGAATCTCTCTGGTGTGATCTTCGCGCTGGGCATCGTCCTCGCGAATGATGATTTTGCTGAGCTCGGACTCTCAGGGTCTCTTGTATTCGCAGCGGACATCCTCGCGGGCATCCTGCTTGGGATCATGTTTGTGCGCATCGTCCTCGACTATCTTGAGGAGCGCAAAACGCCGCGAGTAATCTTCTGTGAAGGGCATTGCTCGCATGTTGAGCGTTAAGGACTTATTTACTGCATTTGTTTTGTTGTTGTTCCACTATATTCGGCCTCCTTGGCGGCTGTCGCTCCTTCGGAGCTCGTCGGACAGCCCGGAGGGCCCTTCCCCAGTCCGACCAGCGCCAAGGCCGAATTCTACGACGTTAGATTTTAGTGCCCTCGGCATTGAGCAAGGTTTTTAAACCGCCATCCATTTTATTGCTCCATGAAAACGGTTGAGCCTGTGGGGATACGGAAGGGAATGAGGGTTTCCGAGCTCATCGCCGCGTTCGACGCGGCAGGGGTCATGGGCGCGGGAAAAATAGCGGACGCGGTTTCTATCGCAAAGGAGATGAAGAAGAAAAAGTGCACGGTTTTTGTAGGGCTTGCGGGAGCGATGGTGCCCGCGGGAATGAAAGAAATTCTTATTGACATGATTGAGCAGGGATTCATTGATGTGCTAGTTTCAACAGGGGCGAATCTCACGCATGACGCGGTTGAAGCGCTCGGTTATCATCATTATCAGGGTTCAGAATACGCTGATGACAAGGAGCTGCATAAGCAAGGATACGACCGCATGTACGATTGTTATATGCCGAATACGGTGTATGAGAAGCTTGAGGAATTCATTAAAGAGCATTTCGATGCGCTCAAAGAATGCAAAACAAGCAGAGAGATTCTATATACTCTTGGACTACGGTTACCGAAAAATAAGCGATCATTGCTCCGCGTGTGCGCTGAGCGAAAAATACCTATCTTTTGCCCCGGACTTGCGGACTCGGGATTAGGATTAATGTTCTGGGGGCAGCTCGCGAAAGGCAAGACTATAAACGCTGGATTGTTTGATGATTTGAAAGAGATATTATCTCTTGCATGGGATGCGAAGCATGCAGCTGTTTTTTATATTGGCGGCGGGATGCCGAAAAATTATATCCAGCAGGCGATGCAATTCTGCCCGAACAAGGCGGAGTACGGCATTCAAATCACGATGGATAGGCCAGAACCAGGAGGAAGTTCAGGGGCCGAGCTTAAAGAAGGAATTTCATGGGGAAAGATGCATGACAAGGCGCGGTTTGTCAATGTCGTGTGCGATGCGACGATTGCTTTGCCACTAATCTGGGCGGGGTATCGAGGATAAGTCCCAGGATTCTGGATGATCATGAAGTAAATGCACTAAAGCCATCTCCACTGCCGGCTGCATATATGCGCTTCTCGGGATAACTCCTCTTGACATGTGACCAATAATCCCTTCTTCCTCTCCGATGTTTTTCTTTGGGCTCATTCCTGATTCGTGAACCGCGCGCTCCATCTCGATCCCTTGAAGGACCATGAGAGCGATAACCTGGCCCGGAATCACAAATCCAGGAGATACTCCTAAGTATACGAATTCTCCAATTTGTTTTGCTGGGTATATAGCGCAGGCGCAGAAGTTAAGGTCTGTGGCAATCGTGGGGAGTTCGACATGCTGAACACCGGACTCTAGACCAATACTAAGATTCGTGCCGTCAGAAGCCCGCATCGCTCGATTGATTGCTCCTTGTACGGTTGCTTCGATGCTCTGTGGCTGATCATGAACTCCAGACTCAACTTCCCGACACTCAATTTCTGCAGGCAATGTAAAGTGCTGAAAGGCGTCGTTCACCGCCTGCACTTTTGTCGGATTTGTTGAGCCAAGAAGGATTTTCATAGATTGAGCTTTTCTTGTCCAGTATTTAATCTTGATTGTTCAAAAATGTAGATATTGCGCTACACAATTCCCCACATCGCTCTGCCAACGGTGCTTGTATTGAGTGCGATGCCGGTAAGGGCACCTAAATAGAGGCCAACGAGCATGAGCAACAGTCCCAGAATCGCGATGACAAGGCCGAGCTGAGTATCTCCTTTTTTGTAGGCAACCCAGCCGGAAACGACAGCGATGATGCCGAAAAGCAGCGGGATAAAAACAAGGCTAACCAACGCGGAAAGAAGACCAAGGAGCGAGAGGACGCGGGAAGGTTTCATGGGAATGATTATTCTGAGCGAACTATTTAAGCTTTAAGGTTTTCACCCGTAGTAAAACTCAGCTTCAATGACTTTGTCTACTACCGCAAGATAATCCTTTGCACCTTTGCTCGATTTCGCGAAGTCATAGATCGTCATTCCTTTTGATGGCGCTTCCTTCAGCTTGCTGCTTGTGCTGATCGGGGGCATGACGACACCGTCATAGCCTTTTTTGATTTCGTCCAGGGTTGCAATGCTTGATTTTATCCTGCGGTCATACATGGTGGGTATAATCGCGGTTATTTTGAGCTTATGCTGGAAGAGTTGGTTGATCTCATCAATCGTAGCGCTCATTTTACGCAGGGCATCAAGACTTAAGTATTCCGTTGCGACAGGTATGAACGCTTCCCGGGCAAACATTAACGCGTTTTGATTGAGCAGCCCGAGGCTTGGCGGGCAATCCACAATGATATAATCATACCCCGTAACTTCCGCCATTCGGCGTCTTAATACGGTTTCTCTTGAGGGAACTCCAGCGAGCGCAAGCTCCGCCTTCGCAAGACTCTGATCGGCAGGGATCATGTCGAGGAATTCTGCAAGATTCACTTTGCAATTTTGGAGGGGCTCTTCGTCGATTAAAAAATGGTACATGCTGCGATCATTGTGCGCCAAAAAACAAGAGCTCACGTTTGCCTGAGGATCAAGATCGAGAATAAGAACCTTTTTGCCTTTGCGAGCGAGTCCCGCCGCGATATTAATGGTTGTGGTCGTCTTGCCAACGCCACCTTTCTGATTAATCACTGCGATTCTACGCATACGATCACCTTTTTTTACTCTGTCTGGGGTGCCTAGGATGTTTTATAAGCTTTTCTGTGGTGGATTGAGTGGATAGAAGTTCTGTCGTTATTTAACGCTCAACCGCAAAATGAAGCACGTGCTCCAACATCGTTCTCTCT
>CAZHJH010000008.1:0-23244 GCA_964533475.1 uncultured Methanosarcinales archaeon | reverse complement strand
AGCCACATTGAAAACGTTTATCATCGCCGGAGTGCTTGCGGTAATACTGGCAGCACTCTCGATCAACCTCTTTATTGCCACATTCGCGAAAACCGAAGGCTATCGCGGCGTTACCGACACGCAACTCGGAAGCACTGGAATGACACTTATTGATTTAGGCTGGGTTGGATTCATAATAGCTGGAGGAGCTATTCTATTCATACTTTCAAGAAAGAAAAACTCAATGCCCGCTGAGATTGCTATATTCCTTTTTGTCATGAGTTATCTTAATCTTATTGGATTGGGCAAAAGGGCTGCTACGCATCGCTGGTTCTGGTATATCTATCTCGCTTTCTTCTTTGGATTCGCTGTGTATTTCGCACTTTCATTTATTAAAAAAGAGTGGAGAACGTATGTGGTACTCGGTGCTTCTCTTCTGCTCATGGCCGGATTCTCATACGCCGTCTATGTTCCCTCAGAAAAGCAAGGGCCAGGAGTCATGGACCCGTATAACTGGGAAGCTTTCACGTGGATCCAAAAGAACATTCCAGAAGACGCCCAAATATTCTACTGGTATGGTGATGCGCTGCAGCAGGGCGCCGTGCTCTATAATACACGGCGTGTTGGCTATAAAATCAATCCAGAATATATCGGGAGCGCCGTTGAGAAAAAGCGTGTTGAAAGAGTGTACGCGTTTGGCCTTGCGGATTCGTACGCGGCATATCTGTGCGACGCAACACCGTTTTCGTATGGATATTACACGGTTAATCCAAAAACGGACAACGCAACATGCACGAAGGGCTCAAGCGGTATTACCCCCTCGGTTCCTTATGAACGTGATATCTGCGATAATGAGTATCATTATTTTAACGCGCAGAGTTCTCAGTCTCAGTTCTCCCAATACGGCCTTATTGTTCGCCAGGCTTTATTGGAAGGTAACATGAGCGAAGAAATCTACAGGAACGATCTTGTCTCAATCATCAAGTTAAAACAAAGAGGAGTTGACTGTATTGGAAACATCACGCTATCAACAGCTTAAGACAATGGGAATGGAACTCGGAATCATGTTTGTGCTACTTGTTCTCATCATAAAAATCGCATTTTTCAAAGAGTCTATTGTTACCATCCTTAGACTTGCTCTCGCATTGTTTTGGCTCGGCTTTATTCCGGGATACGCATTATTACTGTATTGGAAGCATCACCTTGGTAACATCGAGTATATGATCATGTCCTGGCCTGTGGGATTGGCATATTGGGGCGTATTTGGATATATACTGGGGTATGTTGGCGTAGTTTTTGCCCTTCAGACCATTATTCTTCCCATCATCGCGTTGGCAATAGGGCTCTATGTGCTTTATAGAGAAAACCCTACGTACTCTTCTTAAGAGATAGATTATGCGCTTGGATGTAGTATTCCACAAACACTTTCCAGTCTGTGAGTTCTGTTAAAGATTTCGCGTCCGCTTTGAGGGCAACTCGTTTTGCCCTGTCCAATTGGACAAACCAATGGAAATAATCAGAAAGCTGTTTGCAAGAATCTTCATAGGATTTATTCAATCGTTTTTGGATGAATATTCCGCGTTGTTTATCCTTTACTTCACTCTGGAGAAACATGCCACAGCCGCTTAAATCCGTCGTAACCGCGGGAACTCCTAAAGCCGCCGCTTCAATCGGGGTGTATCCCCATGGCTCGTAATAACTCGGGAAGACTCCCAGATGGCATCCTGCCATCGTGTCATAATACGTAAGATTGATGAGCTCATCATTTCCCGTGAGATAGACAGGATAAAATACAACTTTGACTTTATCTTCCGGCCTGTTTAAGAGTCCAAAATACCTGAACGCTTGGATGATCGGGTCTGTGCTTTCATTGACATTATGCGTTGATAGGGGAGGGAGCCCTTGGCGCTTAAACAGCTTGACATCCCTCTTGATCGCCTGAATGAACTCCTTCGTGTAGATATTTGACGTCGTGAACTCTTTTTTGGAGATGATGTCTGAGACTATCTTCTTCATGAGGTCTTCTGAGTTCCATTCGACGAAGTTTTTGATATGGCGATAGTAATTCTTGTTCTCGAGCAACTCCATCTTGATGCCCTGGATCCCTGTTGGAATCCAGAAGAACGCGGTCACCGTGCGCTCGCTGTTTTCTTTCTTGAGCTGCTCGTTGAGCTGAGCAAGAGCCTGGATGAAAATATCAATACCTTTGTTCTTGTATTCATATCTTCCTACGATAAAGAAGATAAGATTATGTTCAATGTCAAATGAGTAGTACGGGAAAAAATAATAGGTGATGAATTCTCTAATCTTATCACGGCATGTGATGTGTTTGATCGCCGCTTCTTCCATTGTCGGGAATTTTCCAACGTCAAGACCATTCAATAGCAAGACATCTGCTTTTCTTCCCAGAATTTTTTCTGCTTCAAGTGCAGTAATACCAGACACCGTTGTAAAAACAGAAGCATGCTCAGCGCATGCGCGTTCGGTTAAGAATTTATCCTGAACTCCTGAAGCGTATGCCTCTTTGTACGGATCTATAGAATCGAGCATGCTGTAAAGATCTCTGCCAGATCCTGCGATCGCTCTTCCGAGCATTGTTGCGTGGGTTGTAAAGATCGTTCCGCATTTTATTTTCTTGTATTTGAGATACAGTAATGCAAATCCCGCCATCCACTCATGGCAGTGCACGACCATTTTCCTGCCGTAGCTATGCGATGCGAACTCAATGAATTTTCCGACTGCCGTTGACCAGCATAATGGCTCCTCATAGTCATACCCGGAAGCGATAGAGTCAATTTTGAACGCATCCCAGTACACTTTTTTCCATGTGTTTTTCTCTTCCCACATTTTGCCGAAGTCAATAAGAATCGCATACGGCTCTCCAGGGATCTGCCATTTTCCGAAATAGCAAGGGATTCCTTGCTTTTGCATGCCTTCAAACGCGGCCTTCAATTTATCCGGGATAGGACACGGCTCAAGCTCTAATTCAGCGTTCTTTTGAAAGTAAGGTCCTATGAGATAGAATTCCTTGTACTGTTCCTTAATAAGCGCGGACTTAGACTGGATAACGGTGTATATGCCGCCTACCTTGTTCACGACCTCCCATGAAGTCTCGAACAGAACATCCGCTTCCGCTTTCATCCCTCGAACCTATAGATTAGAGTATATAAAGGTTGGGGAAAAGTTGAATGAAGATTAGTGTTCATGCAGAAAATCAACGACCTTGAATTTCTCAGGAGATTTAAGGCAAAGAGTACGCTTATAGAACAGAATGCGCTGAACCTGGGAAGAGACCTCAATAAAAGCCTGGCTAAGATATATTGAACCACGAAGTTTATTTTTGATATACTAATTCTGCAGTATTGAAGACTTGTAACCAAAACATTTATGTATAAGTTAATATCCATTAGATATAAGTATATATAAATTAGGTATAAAAATGCCATCAACAATCCAACTCAAAAAAAGAGAAACCTTATCACATTCCCCTACACTAAACACAATTCTCATGGTTGAGGAAACTTTGAAAAAAAGCGGAGAATTAATGACGATTGCAGAATTAAAGAAAAGACTGCCAAAGCAAGTCATGCATCAAACCATAATCCAAATCCTTGACTACTTGCAATTAAGTGGCAAAATCATCATTGGCACAAAAGGTATTCTTTGGATCTACACGGAAAGAAAAGAACTCAATGAGCTGATCAGGAGAGGAACCGTTGCGAATTAGCCGCTAATAAAACCAAAACCTATATAAACCTAAGTTTACTTCTATTAACTAATATGAATATATATAAACCAAAGTTAACATTACTCCAGCAGGCGATCCTCAGGCTGCTCTTCATAAAGAGAGGAAATGTGTTGAATCAGCGAGCAATCGCCCTCTTGCTCGATGTATCCCCTCCTGCCGTTATGAAAGCACTTCCCGGATTAGAAAAAGAAAATCTCATTAAGCTTCACCAAGACAAAGATTCAAAACGATGGTCTGTCGAGCTCAACAGCGAAAATAACAGTGCTCTGCTCTTAAAGCAAGTTGATAATCTTAAACAGATCTTTGAATCCGGGCTAGCAAGTTATCTTGAGAATGAAAATCCGGGAGCCACAATCATTCTCTTTGGAAGCTATTCAAGAGGTGAAGATACCATAACTTCTGATATAGACATAGCAATAGTGGGGAGAAAAGAAAAGACGATGAATCTTAAGCAATTTGAAAAGATGTTGGAAAGGGCGATAAATGTCAACTGTTACGAATCCTTTGAGAAGATTCACAAACACTTAAAGGAGAATCTTTGCAATGGCATTGTGCTTTCAGGAGGGATACGGCTGTGAAACCCATTAAAGCATTTGACGAATTCATTAAACAGGGAATAGTCAAGCGGCATAGTCCTGATATTTCGCGCGCTGAATTTTTAGTCAATGAATCCAAAAATACGTATGAAGCGCTCATCGAGCGAGTAACCGTAATGGGAATTACAAACAAAAATGCTAACTCAATTGCCAAGGAATGCTACGATAGTATCATGGAAGTTGTGCGTGCAAGCATGCTGCGCAATGGCATGCATGCCTCTGGAATGGGAGCGCATGAAGCGGAGGTAGCGTACATGCGAAACTTAGGATTGAGCGAGACTGACGTGCAATTTGCTGACCGCTTGAGATATTTCAGGAATGGAATGCTCTACTATGGAACTATTGTTGACAAAGAGTATGCGCAGCAAGCTCTGGAATTTACAAAGAGAATATACCCTAAATTAAAGCGGCGGGTAACTTAAAATTTAAAGGAGCTTTTGAATAGTAAAGCGAAAGCAATGAGTAAGATAATCACCCCATACACCGCCCACTTAAACGCCACCACAAACCCAACATAGTACACAATACCAGAAACAATCCCAATACTCGTGAAAAACCCATAGCAAGCTGACTCCTCCGGGCTGAACTGGAGCTTTCTAAACACAAAGTATCCTGGTAATGTAAACAGAATCAACCCAATTCCAAATCGTAGACCAGCAACGCCAAAAAAGAGCAGTCCATAGACTAATATTCCCGCAACAATCACGATCCACATCCAGTTTTTACGTAGGTCGAATTGCATAGATCCTCACATTGTTTTCATTATAGATAAGCGTGTCATTCACAAGCATATTATGTTCCCATCCTAAAAAGAGATCGAGCACTTCCTGGTTTACCAGATACGGCAGAACAGAGTAATCCATGAGCAAATACGGATCAAACTCTTCGCGTGTCGGAAAGTTCTCCGTTTTCGGAGCGAATGGGGTGTTAATGTGTTGCGAAACGCCAGCGATCCAGCGCGCAGTATTGAGATCAACAACCCCCACATTTGTTACATTGAAATCCTGAGGAAGATTTGTGCGCATCCACTCCGCTGCATCCCATTGCGCAGCATTCAGTCTGTGAGTATACGGCTTTACATCCTTGAGCCCAAGCAATTCAAGCGCTCCTGAGCTGTTTTTTGCTCCGAACACGGCCATTTTTCCATTCACAAAGAGCGCAAGCACAATAAAAACACAAATAATTCCAACTTTTGCGTAACTTCTCATCTCTTTTTTGAAAAAACTAGCAATACTTAATGCGCCAAGCACTGTAAGCGGAACAAAAATATGCGCTGATGCTGCTAAAGACCGGTGTACGAACGGCCCTTTTCCAATCACATCCGCGTGCAGCACAAGATACAATCCAATAAGCCAGCTCATGAGCAGCATGTCACGGTCCTGTCGTCGGAAGAGCAAGACCGCTATGCCAATCAACAAAAACGCAAGCGTCCAAAGTCCATGCATTAATGAGAATGAAAAATAGCTCGCCGGAACTCCGGGAAGCTCATTGGGTGTCTTGAACCAGTGAAAGAGTCTTGAAAAATCATGGGCTGTCGCTGCTCCTTGTTCTTTTCCTATGAAGCTCGCAACTACATTTCCCGTCTGGAACGGAAAAACCGTGAGAAGCACGATGAAAATTGCCGCACTAATGCCAATATTCTTCCAATTCCAAGGTAATTTCTTATGTTTAACGAATAAATAGATCGTGTAAATGACAAGCGCGGCGATACTATGGAAAAAACTCACAGGATGCATGTAGAGATTAACCGCAAGAAGAACTCCAAAGAGATACGCGTAGCGTCTGTCTTCTTTTTCTTCAAGGTAACTCTTCGTGTATTGGAAGTAAACAAACAGTACGAGTGGAATTAAAGCTTGCCCAATCCGTTCAGGCCATTGCCCCCAGAGAAACACCATGATGTCGCGCATGGAAAACGAGACGAGCAGCGCAGATAAGATTCCTGCCCAGTAGCCATATAATGAGCGCATGACAAAAAACAGGATCAAGACGATGCTCGAAGACAAAAGTGTGTTCATCAGGTATACCCCGAGAACTCTGTCTCCCGAAAGTACTTGCATAATTGCAAAATTCGTGTGGTAAGGTGGATGGTACCAGAGCGTTCCTGGTTTAAACGCGTTATCGAGACCATATCTCAGCGCAATATAGGGAGGAAGCTCCATATATGATGAATCCTGCGTCGTCATGTAATCCGCGACCATGAAGTGCGATGTCGCATCAAACTCCCCATACGGCATTCCATCAGACCTTAATGGCATGCTCCATATGAAAACCACGGCTAAGTATAAGACAAAGATTGAAAGTAATTCCACCCTCCGATCCATACTCTTACAAGAAATTGTGATTATTTAAAGGTTTGTGATGATTTCTTACTCTTATCTTCCAGCTTTTTCTTCTTTTCAGGCTCAGAAAGATAATTTTCCCTTGATGTGACTGGACGACCTAACTCCTGTTCAGTTTCCTTTCTTGCATTTCCTGCAACCCTTCCGCCCCTTTGAGCAGCATCTTCAACTTCTGGAAATCCTTGCTTATCCTCTTTCCTCGTGATTTCGGTAGACACCCGCTCACCCAACATAGTAAAGATCAATTCCAAATCGTCCATATGATCTCTGAGGTTCTCCTTTTTCAACCCTTTAAACTTCTTGTATTCGCTTGGAGTCATTCCAAATGTTGCTTGTGAAATCTCTGCGGTGAGAATAGCGTAGTCTTTTTCTTCCAGCACTCCTCTCTTCTTCCATTCATCTGTTAATTCATCTCGTATGGCAACGCCCCTCACTCTTTTCTCTATCCAGTCATCAGAATAGCCCTTGGCTTTGTATATTTCCTTCATACGCTTTTGGGCGAGTTCTGGATTTTCGATCTCTTGTACCCTGTCATAGCCGACTTGAGCCAACCATTGCTTAAATGGTTCAGCTTTGGGAGATGGAATTGATTGAATAATTCTGAACATGTTCTTTGTATTAGCGCAGTCTGTTTGTCTTAATTTGCCATCTTCCGCCAATAATTTCAACTGTCCGATTTTCTCGGACACTTCAAAACCTTCTTCTTGGAGCTTAGCTTTTAAGTCAGACCAATACTTTCTTGCTCTATCTGTTTGAGTTAATACCCCCACAACGTCAATGACTGAGAACCACCATTCATCATTAAACCAGGCTCTTCTGATCTTCTTGCCTTGAAAGACGACGAGGGCTTTATTGGAATCTGTCATTGTTCAGAAGCCCTCTAAAATTCCTAGGTATTTATCATATGCAACTAAAAAAGGTTCCATGCTTTCTACGAGAATTTGTGATTATTTAAAGTTATGCCGTGACAGACTCAATTCCTAAGAATGAAAAATCTCCCTTGAGTGCTTTACGATAAATTTCCACGCCATGTCTTTCTTGTGCAACTGCAAATGCAGTGACTCCTAAAGCATAAATTTCTTTGCGCCTGACGCAAAAGGGGAGGGCTAGAATTTCCGGACAAGGGAGAGAAGATGCGCTTTTAGAAGCGAAAAGATACCCGGATTTGAGTTCTGATAAGTATCGGGGATATCTGTGGAAAAAGCGTGAAGCGTCCGTGTGTTCCGTTGAAGAACTAGTGGAAATTTCTTTCTCTATTCCTCTGGCGTGGCCCTCTTTAAGGGATCTCACATTTGGAAAACTAGACTCATATTGAAGATGATGGGCATATTCATGAGCAATCATCGGGATTAATTGTTTCTGGGACGTGAATGGATGGACAACAATTGTAGGTCCTCCAAGTCTCCTGTCGGACACAAAGCAGGGTGTCCTGAGAAAATGGAGGAAGAGTTTGTAAGAAACAACTGCTCCGATTCCTATTGCGGCACTCAAGACTGACTCGCCAAGAAAATGAAGGTCTTGAATTGAATATTGCTCTGGATTGCTCGCGTAGATCTGCAATTGACCAATGGCGCCAACGATGAAGCCGCAAATAGCACCTTTTCTTCCGCCAATAAGAAAGGCTCTTGCAACTTCTGGGAAGGGATACATGCGGTACTTAGGATCTGTGGTTCCAGAAAAATCAAGAAATTTTCTTACGTTGGTAGTAGTTTCTAGAAAAATTGGATCGAGAGCCTCTCGCGTAGAGACTTGCGGACCAAAATCGAGCTCTTCGCTGCGCCGGCATAGATTGTTATAAGACTCGTTCTCTCGTAAAATAATCTGCTCAAGCATGCGATTATTATCCGGTTCGGCAATAAAACGCTTAAGGTGCTGTAGGATCTTTTGAGCTTCCATATTATTAGCAAGTTAACAGGTATTTAAAAAAGTAATGGTTATTTAATCACTTATAAGTGGTTAATTTTATCATGATTGATGAATCGGGGATGGATTCAATAAGGATCAAAGAACCTTTTTTACTTCCTCATACACACTCTTCGCCGTAATCGCTTGCAAGCACAGATTATCCGTGCATGGGCTCTTTCTATGGTTCGCGGCAGACACACACGGACTGCACGCCATTCCTGAATAGAAAACAGTCAATTTCTTGCTCAAGGGTTTGTACAATTCAGGAGTCTCAGGCCCGAAAAACACGAGGATCGGAATTTCCGTGAGCGACGCGAAATGCGGTCCTCCTGAATCATTCGCCACAAGAGCAGCTGAGATTTGATAGAGCGCGATAAGTTCTATGAGTGATGTCTCTCCTGTAAAATCAATGACGCGTTCATTTTTTGCTGCGCGCGCAATCGCCTGTGCAGTTTCTTTATCCGAGCCCACTCCTGTAATCACGACAAAAACACCAGGATGTTTCAAAATCATTTTCGTAAGCGCAACATAATGCAGCCACGGCCATTTGCGAAGTGGTAAAAGCGCACTTGCATCAGGAGTCAACAGGACAATCTTGCTGTCATGCTTAATACTGGGATTTTTTTTCTGTAATTTACCAAATACCCTCTGTTGAAGAGCCTTATCCTGGGGCAATTTATAGTAAATAATATCTGAATCAGGAATGACTTTTTTGGGTAAAGGAACTTCTCCTTCAGGAGCTTCCAAAGCATAAACAAGAGAAAGAAAGTTCTTGCTCATGTGCTGGTGTGCGTTATACCAGACTTTATGCGTTTGAAATGTCCCTTTATACAATCCTTCGTTGTGATAACGATGAAACCCAACCATATCCCGCGCTCCTGAAAGATAGCTGACAACCGCTCCGACTCTGCTGAAGAGCTCAAGGTCAAACACGACATCAATGGGAATATTTCGGCTTTTGAACATGAATTTCAAAAGGTCCCAAGAGAGCGCAATCATTCCTGTGTCTCTGACCGTTAAGATATTTTGCTTCGGGATAATGTCAAAGAGATCTGCAGCGTTCCTATTCCTTTCAAACGTGAGAAAATAGAGGTTTGCTTTCGGATACAGTTCCTTGACTTTGGCCATCGCAGAATAAGACAACACAGAGCTTCCCATCTCCGCGAGCTCTATAAAGAGAAAGTTTTTGCGCTCCTCACGCGTATTTGGCTTCTTCAAGCCGAGCATACGCATGAACCTGTACTCAAGAGACAGAAACCAGCACGCGGGCTTTCCCAATGTTCGATCAATCCAACGCATCGTGTCAATGTGCATGTACGATTAGAAGCGTTGTGTGTTTTTAAAGGTTGTTGTGGGAAGAATCCTATTTAACAGCAACGTGCTGTATAAAATCTGTGCTGCGCGGATTAAACTCCTTTTCAAAATCTCCATATGTGGCAACCTGCTCATATCCTGCTTGCTTGATGAGCTTTGTCATCTCTCCAACTTTTATGGGATAAAGATTTAATTCAAAATATCCATTTCCCTGTTTCGTATAGCGAAACGTAATAAGCTGCTCGTCTTTATGCACGACGGAAACATCAATAGTATCTCCGCAATAAACATATTTGTGCTTAGAGGAATATCCGTACTTCAGGATCGAATCATAATTCCTTTGGTCAATGATAAGAATCCCTCCTTTTTTCAGAAGGAAGTAAATTTGATTCATGACGCTTTCTCTGTCTTTGCCCGAGAACAGATGCGTAAATGAATTGCCTAAGCAGATGATTGCGTCAAATTGCTCGCTTTTGAATGTATCAATAAGATTCCTCCAGTCCGATTGAATAAGGTTGAGCGAGATGCGCTCTTTCCGTGCGTTAGCCCTCGCCTGCGCAAGCATCTCAGCACTTCCGTCGCTGCTCGTAACGGTGAATCCCTCCTTCACCAGTCGTATGGAGTCATATCCAGTGCCACAAGCTATATCAAGCACTGTTTTTACATTGTTTCGTCGTAGTACATCTACAAAGAAAGCTCCTTCCCCTTGCTGCCGTTTTTCCCAATTGACAAAATCATCCCACCTTGCTACAGTATTAGAGGGATATTGTCTCCACCCCTTCCTCAGTTGATCGGTTTTCGTTATCATAGAGTAATAAAAGATAAGGGGCAGATATAATAAGTTATTCAAGCTAAATTATGACAAATAGATAATTATTTATAATAAATATGTCTTTTGTCTAGTAATGACAGAAATTATTAAGTTCAGAGAGGGAGAAACCGTCAAGCTCGATTACAAGGACAAGAGACTCCTGTACGAGCTTGATTTCCACGCCCGTGATCCGCTCAGCCGGCTTGCAAAGAGAACCGGATTGAGCAAACAGGGTGTTGAATATAAGATCAACAGTCTTATCAAAAAGGGAGTCATCAAGGGATTTTATCCCGTCATTAACGTTCCCAAGCTCGGATACAAATACTGCCGGTTATTACTCACGCTGCAGAACGCAACGGAAAAAGACAAGGATAGCCTCACCGGATATTTTAGGGCCCATAAAAAAGTGTTCTGGCTGTTTGACATGCAAGGAGCGTATGACCTTCTCATTGTCATATGGGCAAAGGACATTTCTGAGTTTAAGGAGTTCATCGAAGAAACAGAATCCAAGTACGGATATATCATAAAAAGAAAGGTTGAGACTATAGCAACAGATGTTATCCACTACCGGTACCGTTTTCCAGTAAATATAAAGGAGACGGAAGAGATTCACATTAGGGAAACGGATGAGCGGGTGAAAATAGATGAGAAAGATAGTCGTATTCTTGATCTCCTCGTAAAAAACCCAAAAATGCCGCTCGTTAAAATGTCACATGAGCTGGGAGAATCAGCGAAGGTTATAGCGTACCGCATCAAGCGCCTTGAGCGTGAGAAATTCATCGAGGCATACCGTCCAATTATAGGATACAATGCGCTGGGCTACACGTACTATAAGATCCTCATTAACCTGAACAAGGTTGCGATCACGGAGTCAAGGAAACTAAAGAAATACATCACTGAAAATCCGCTTATCATATACTTGATAGAAGGGATTGGGCTGCCAGCGGACCTTGAATTGGAAATGGTCGTATCCTCAAACCAGGAACTATTTAACTTCATCAATGACCTCAAGGAAAAATTCCCAAAATTAATAGCTGAATATACAACCGTTGTGTTCATGGATACATTGAAAGTAAGGTATTTGCCGTCATAATAAGGTGCAAAGCAAGGCTTATAAACCATTGGGCCAATGCGTCGCGTATGGACCTCAAAAAACTCGTCATTGAAGAGTTCTCTGTACAAAACGCCCAGCGCCTCTACAGAAAAAAGGCAGAAGAGGGCTTATGGTTTTCTGAAGAGCATTTTATCAAGAAGTATTTCAGGAGGAAAGGTCGTGTATTGGATATCGGCTGCGGGACGGGCAGGACAACAATGCCGCTCGCAAAAATGGGCTTCGATGTCATCGGCCTTGACCTCACTCCCATGATGGTCAAAGCAGCAAGGGAAATATCTAAGAATCATAAGCTGAGCATTCCCTATGTGCGGGGAGATGCAACCCACTTAAAATTCAAAGATGATACATTTGACTACGCGCTCTTCTCAAATCAGGGTTGGACTCAAATACCTGGAAAAGAAAACAGGATGAAGGCTCTTCGGGAAGTCAAAAGAGTGCTCAAGCCAGGAGGAATCTTCATATTCACCGCTCATCCAAGGCACTTTTTTAGTGAGTACTTCTGGTTTTGGCGGTGGCAATGGATTAAACAGTATGTGCTTAAGCCAGTAGGTTGGAAAGTTGATGAACTTGAATACGGCGACCGGTTCTTTGACCGCGAAACGAAAAGTGAGGGAAAGACATACAAGACAAAGCAATATATTCATATTCCCGCCATATCAGAGGTAACTCATGCTGTTCGTGAATCTGGGTTTGATCTTATCGAAGTCAATGGCAGTCTCCATGTGCGGAAAACGGATATAACAAAGCATCCTCCCGTGTTTTATATCTGTAAGAAAAAAGGATAATCTTTATATTCCCTCATCAACTCTATTCGAATATGAAAATCCTTATTTTTAAGTCAGGCGCGATTGGCGATGTGTTAATGACGACGCCGTTTCTGAGAGCGCTGAGAAAAAAGCATCCTAAAGCCAATATTATCTATTGTGTGGGGCAGTACTCGGCTATTGCCTTAAGGAACAATCCAAGAATCAATAAAATAATAACATTTGACGAGGCAATAGTGTTTAAGAAGAGTGTTTTGGGCTTGCTCCGTTTAAGAAACAGCATAAAAAAAGAGCGTTTTGACGTCGCGTTTAACCTCGACAGGAGCGGCTTAAGCAATCTGTTCCTCGCGAGCTGCCTTATTCCGGTAAGAATTGGATTCTCAAGGGATTTGAATGGTCTCGGCCTCACAAAAAGTACAAAACCGATTCCGGGAAACCATCACATTCGTGAGTATCTGCGCCTTCTGGATCCAATGAAGGTGAAAAAAACGGATATGGAACTCGTACTGCAACGAAAGGATGAGGAATACGCAGTGAAATTCCTGAAAAAGCACAATGTGAAAAATCCCATCGGAATATCTATTCTTGGAGCGCAAAATCCGGGCCAAAAGATGCCTTCACGGAGATGGCCACTGCGCCATTACTTAAAACTCATTGAGCTGCTTCAGAGAAAGAAAGTTCCGATCATACTTTTTGGGAGCCCTGCTGAAAAAAGCCATCTATATAAAATTGGAGCATCCATTCCGGTCTCATGCGCTGATGTGCATAAGAATGTCTGCCTTATGAAGCGCTGCAGGCTTTTTATCACGCACGATTCCGGGGCGATGCACCTCGCGAGCATAGCAGGTGTTCCTATTATTTCTTTATTCGGACCTACAAATCCCAATGAAAAAGCCCCCATAAAATTCAGAAGTCTTGCCTTTTGGGCAAAAGAGAAATACCGCCCCGAGATTGAAGCAAAAAAGCCAAAAGCATTCTATGATCCGGAATTCATGGCAAGGATTACCCCAGAACAAATCATGAAAAAGAGTATGGAGGTCTATCATGCGCATAGGCATGCTCAGTAAATTCCCCTCTGAACAGGATGGCATCGCGATCTACACCGAATCCTTGTGCATGCATCTTGAACTGCAAGGCGTCGAAGTCGTGCGCATAGGGCTAAACACGCAGTACCCTATAAAGTTTTCAAGCCTTTTCATCAAAGAGGCATTGAACAAGATTATCGAAAAAGAGCGTCTCGATCTTCTCCATATTCAATACATCGCCCCCTACTATGGCAAAAAAACGCTTAACCTTGGGCTCATACGGGCGCTTAAGCTCAAAATTCCTGTCGTTGTGACGTTGCATGAGGTTCAGCAGGATACAAAGCGCGGTTTAAAGGACCGAATCCTGAAAAGGATTGAGCACGCAGTCATAAAGCGTGCTTCGAGAGTCATCGTCCACACAAAAAGCCAGGCCAGCTTCATCAAATCAGCGTATGGCAAGCACGCCCAATGCATTTATATGGGTGTTGAAGTGAAGAGAAACGCGAGAAAATCGCGAAATCTCTTGTTTTTCGGCCTCATAAGCCCGGGCAAAGGCGTAGATCTATTATTGGAAACGATGCGCTTGCTTCCTGAATTTAATCTTACCGTCGCGGGAAGACTGGGTGATGGCGTCCCTCAGGAATATCTGGAGAAAATTAAGCGGCTTGCTGATCTGGGCAATGTGACGACGGAGTTCGAGTGGATCTCCGATATAAAGAAAGATGAACTCTTTAAGAATAACGCAATCTTAGTTCTGCCATATCGTTGGGCTCCGTATCAAAGTGCCGTGCTTCATGACGGCGTGAGTTATGGACTGCCCATCGTAGCAACGCGTGTTGGCGGCATTTGGGAAGTTGTTCATGATTTTGGTATGGGTGTCGTTGTAGATCCTGATGATGCCAAGCAGCTCGCAAAGGGGATTAAGACGACGTTCTTGAAGTATGAAACATATAGAAGGGGAATTGAGGAATACCGGCGTGCCGCGAACTGGGAAGCCATGGCGAAGAATACCATTGCCGTGTATCAGCAGGTTATTCCTTCATAAACGCCTTGCAACGCGCCTTGAACGGACTTAAAATCACCCCGAAGCGTGCGATATCCTAAAAGGAGGATAACAGACGTCGTGTAGCAGGGAATAAATGTTAGGAAATGATACCATCGCGCATGCTTTCTCATGAGGAGCATTCTGTTACGCAGGTTTAATCTTATCGCAAAGTGATTCATGCGCTTTGTTGCAGCCCCCACCTTATGCCATATGACCGCTGATGGGATATACACTGCCTTAAACCCTGCCCTCCTGGCCCGGAATGCAAAATCTACTTCCTCATAATACGCGAAAAAACGCTCATCCAGCATACCGATCTTTTCAATAACTTTACGTTTCACAAGCAACGCACATCCCGTGATATAATCAACACGCTGCTGCTTCATGCTCTCTGTTTCCTTGTGATGCGTATTCCCAATCCAAAAATTGAAGTTTCCTCCTCCAAACCATATCCGCGGGGAGTTGTAATAATAGATTTTTGGGCCTACAAGCCCGATAGAAGTAGAGGATTCCGCCACATGAACAAGTTTTCCCAGAAACTCTGGATGCACTTCCGTGTCATTATTGAGCAGAAGCATATACTCTGCACCAGAAGCAAGCGCCTTCTTCATCGCCTGGTTATTTCCTTTGCAAAACCCTTCATTCCTGCTATTCTCAATCAGTGTAATGCCTTTTTGCCTGCGAAGCGTCGCGACATCACTCTTGCTTCCATTGTCCACAACGTAGATTCCAGTGTTTTTATACGTAATTTTTCTGAGGGACTTAAGACATGCGAGTGTATCCGCTAATCCGTTCCAGTTCAACACCGCAATTCCGACTTTTGGATTTACCATTTGAATGAATACATCTCCTTTGTTTTTATGCCTACCCATTTGCAATATCCATATGCAAACGCGTTTAAAGCCTGCAGTGTTTTCTTAAAAAGCCCGCTGCTCACGTGCTCTTCCTCGAACAGCTTATAACTCATATACTTGAATATGTGTTTGTCCGATACCTTGCGGAAACGCTGCACATACTTCCTCTTTTTTCCAATTCTGAGAGGATGCGCAATGATCCATCCGTACGCTCTGAGCCTATTAAGAAAATTCTTGGGGTCATAAAGATTATTGAGCGCGGCAGCGATAAGTCCAAGCGGTAGCAGCCGTATCTGGCTCCACCATGAATAAAAGATCATCATGTTCATGATGCGGTTGCGTTCTCCTAAATACGTGAAAAACGCGCTCATTTGCCTAAAATCCTTCACTACCGCGCTTCCCTCATGGTACACGATTGATTTTGGCACGAGCTTGATATGATACCCTTGAAGGCGAAGCAGCCAGCTGCAGTATGTGTCCTCCGCGTAGATGAAGTAATCATCATCAAATGGTTTTGAGACGAGCTTCTTCGGGTAAGCAAGCGTGCATCCGCTTGCGTAGAACAGTTCTGGGAGATCCTTATCAGTGATCTTTTCATTGCGTAGTCCTGCATAGCTGAAATATCCAAGGGCCGTCATCGTACCATATCCTTCAAACCTGTATTCGTTTTTTTCATATTTATTATGGATTTTGGCCATCACTGCCCCAAGCGTCTTATCATTTTTGAATGGCGCAATGAGCTCACGAAGCCATGGAGGTGTAACAATCGTGTCATTGTTGAGAAGCACGATATACTCGGCTTTTTTGCTTGACCGCGCAGCTCCAAAATTATTCGCTTTGGCGAATCCCACATTTGAGCCTGCCTCGATAAGGATAATATCGTGGCGTTTGCGGAGCGCTTCAAGTGACCCATCTTTGCTTCCATTATCCACAACAATAAGTTCATACTGCGAATATTCCATCTTGTTAAGGGATTCAATGCAGGGTATTGTATAGCGCAAACCATTAAAATTCACAAGAATGATGCTTACGAAGGGCTCTTTCATAACTATCACACAACTTTTTTGAATACTGCTGCCATTTTCTTAGCGACAACATCAAGCGCGTACTGTGATTCAACCCATTTCCTCCCGTTTTTTCCAAATTGTTCACGCCGTTCAGGATCATCGACGAGCCTTAGGAGCGCCTGATACAGTGCGTATGGATTCTGAATGCCAACAAGCAGTCCCGTCTCCTCATGCTTAACGATATCTTGTAATGATCCAGATTGTGTCGTCACAACGGGCTTCGCGCAGCTCATCGCCTCAATCATCGTATAGCCGAATTGCTCCTGCCATTGTGATGTTATGCGGGAAGGCCCGCAGAAGATATCACAGAGCCTGTACAGTTTTACAAGATTAGGGACAAAGCCCAGGAATACGACGTATTTTTCGATGTTGAGCCTCCGCACGAGCTCTTTCATTTTATCAAGATCTTCGCCTTTTCCTCCTATGACAAGCCGTGTGTTTGGCCGTTTCTTGCAGAGCACACTGAACGCATGAATCAGGTCGGAAACTCCCTTTTGAGAATCAAGAACCCTTCCCACGAAAAGGATGATTGTGTGCTTCGAAGTGATTCCATGCCCTTTGACAATGCTGTAGTCTTTTGGCCCGGGTGTAAACTCCTGCGTGTCCTGGGCGAGGGGTATGACGGAGATGCGTTCTTCTGGAACTCCTTCAACTCGAAGCATGAATTTTGCGGTTTCCGTCCCCGCAATAAAATGCGCTGCCTTCTCCTTTACAGTCTCAACCATCTTCCGGTACGAAAAACGATAATTATAGGGAATATTGTCGATCACGCTGATGACTGTGGGTTTTCCCGTTTGAACCGCCTGATAACTGAATGCATTAAATATTTCAAACGAGTTCAACACATCCATATCCTGAGTCGCTTTGTTAAGTCCAAAAAGCCATCGGTCTCGGGGAAAAAAATATTGCACGCCATGTCTCATGACGGGGATACGATTGTACTGGCCCCAGCGCTTAAGATGAACAACCGGAATGTGAAGCGGTCCAATGTCTTTATAGTCTGTGTTCGAGAATACGGTTACATCAACGCCATGTTTCGGAAGCTCTTCATACATGCGCATATCGCGTTTGAGAAGGTAAAACCCGCTGATATAGCCGAGCTTTATTTTTGAAACGGCCATCGCTTCACCTCTGAATACCATGCAAGCGTGCGGGCAAATCCTTCTTCAATACTCACTGCAGGAACCCAGCCAATAATCTCTTTTGCTTTATTCGCGCTGCCGCAGAGGCGATCAACATCGAACGGTCGCAACCGATCCTCCCTGAGTTTAAGCTCGTACTTATCTTTATGCATGACTCGTGCCGCCATGTCAATGAGGTCTTTGAGGAGGATTTCCTTCCCAGTAGCAAGATTGATGATTTGGCCTCGTGCATTCTCCGTGAGAGCAGCGAGGATAAGACCCTGCGCGACATCCGTCACGTACACAAAATCTCGTGATGCGTTGATATTTCCCAACTGAAGTACGTTTCCCTTGGAGAATTGAATAATGATTTCGGGAATGATCCGTGGATGCGTGTCGCGAGGTCCATAAAAATTGAAGCTGCGCATGATCATCAGCGGTATTTTATGCTCCTTCGCCATCGTGAACGCGATGTTTTCCGCTGCAAGCTTGGATGCGGCATATGTTGACCTGGGCAGCGTTGGATGTTTTTCGTCGATGGGAACATATTGCGCCGAGCCATAAACTTCTGACGTTGACATGTGGATGAACGCTTTTAGCGAAGTTCCAATGACGGTTCTCAGAAGGTTATACGTGCCATTGACATTCGCGGTAATAAACGCTTCAGGATCATCGTAACAGTCGGGGATAAAGGGCATCGCGGCAAGGTGAAATATGTAATCAACATCACGAGCGGCCTCTTCCACAACGGCGCGGTCTCTGATGTCTCCTTCAATGAGCTGGACAGACGCGCGTAACGCTTTAAGATGTTCATGTGTTCCCGATATGAAGTTATCAAGAATCGTAATTTGCGCCGTGGGAAATTGTTTGAGCAAAGCTTCTGCAAGATGGCTTCCGAGAAATCCTGCCCCTCCCGTTATGAGAATGCGTTCTCCGTTCATTGTCCGTTGTAGAGCTTTTGTACCTTTGCCAGCTCATCGTGGCTTCCGATATCATACCAGGGTTCTTGAAACACGAACGCCTGCGCCCCTGTTTTTTTCACAAGCCATCCTATAAAATGGCCAATGGCATCGCGAGGGTTATCTGTGGCAATATATTCCTGCAGCAGCGCGAGTGATTCTGGAGAAAGGCAGTAGCATGCCGTGCTAATCAGGCTTGACTGGGGATGCTCGGGTTTTTCCACAAGCTCGATGATTTTTGTCCCGTTATGCTTGATAACTCCGAAATTTCGAGCCTGTTCAACATCTTTGATGTCATGGACGGCTATGCTTGAAAATGGATGTGTGTTATGGAATGCGACAAAGTCCGCTAGGCTAAACTCAAAAAGGTTGTCTCCGGCGATGATAAGCGTATCCTCAGTAATGTTGAGGTGCTGGAGCATGTAGTGGAGCGCGCCTATCGCCCCTAATTTCTCCCCCTCGGACACCGTGGGCTCAATAAAAAGTCGTATGGACTTTGAACTTGAGTATGTAGTGAGAAAGTGCTTAAACTGATCTGCGAATTTCATGTTCGTCGCCACGATAATCTCTTCAACCTCGTTAACTTCACTCACCTTGTTTAAAATCCTCTCGAGAAGTGCCTGGGAGCCTATAGGCAGCAGGGGCTTGGGTATTTCTAATGTGAGGGGCCAGAGCCGTTTCGCGTATCCTCCTGCGAGAATGACCGATTTCATCCGGTTTATGAGCCTCGGTCTCTTTATAAAGATTGCCGTAAACAATATATACGGAAGAGCGCTCATGCGTGTATGGACAGGAAAAAAGTGCTTCTAAAAAATGCTGCAATAATGTACACGGCAGATCTGCTGGGAAAAGTATTCTCGTTTCTGCTCATTGTGATCATTGCGAGGACGTTGGGTGACTTTGGACTTGGTCAGTATTCATTCGTGTTCGCGTTTGTTGGCATCTTCTCAATCCTGTCTGATTTTGGGCTGAGCACGTACCTTGTGCGCGAAATTGCGGTTAATAAAAAGCTTGTCGCACGCCTCGGAAGCGCGTGGGGATTGAAGCTTGCGTTGGGCATATTTGCTTCGCTCATTCCTATGATTGCGATTCTCCTAGCGGGAAAGAGCCCGCAGACGATTACGCTTGTGTGGGTGGCGTCGCTCGGATTGTTTTTCTCGAATGCGGGCATGATGCTGAAAAGCTTGTTTCAGGCGCATGAGCAGTTTGAGTATTACGCGTTGTATGACCTCCTCGAAAGAATTCTTGGAGTGATTATTGGCGGCAGCTTATTGCTCATGGGATATGGGCTTGTGCCTCTCGTGTGTATCCTTGCATTCTCAAGCCTCATTTCATTTGGTATTGGACTGCGGATTGTCCGCAAAAAATATGCGAAGCTCCGGCCAAGAGTGCATCTAAAGGAATGGAAACACTTGATGAGGCAAGGCCTCCCATTTTGGCTCACGGCGTTTTTCATCTCGATTTACTTTAACATCGATACGATTATGCTGACGTGGATGAAGGATTTTACCGTAGTTGGATGGTATGGGGCCGCTTCAAAGATTGTTAAAGCGCTATACTTCGTTCCGTTTGTGCTTGTCGCGGTCATTTTTCCGGCGTTGTCACAGTTACATCGGCAGAGCGTTGATGCGTTGCGCAAGCTCCATCATAAAACGCTATCCTACTTGCTGTACCTTGCGCTTCCTATAGCCGTAGGAGGATCATTAATTGCTGATAAGCTTATTCTCTCTTTTTATGGGGGGGTCTTTACGCCTGCGATTCTCGCGTTCCGTATCCTTATCTGGACTGTTCCTCTCATGTTCACGAATTATGCTATGGGCTATGTGCTGAATGCTACGCACCGCCAGCATTATTTTACGATTGCGACGAGCATTTCTGTGCTGCTCAATGTCATCCTTAACGCGGCGCTCATCCCGTATTATGCTCATGTGGGTGCATCCGCTGCAACTGTCGCGACTGAATTTCTCAATACGCTTCTCCTGATTTCATTCACCGTATGGTTTGGCTACGGATTTCCCTGGGCAAAGCTATGGAGGCCTCTCCTTGGATGCCTCGGCATGGCAGTGGGAATTATAATGATGAGTTCGTTCTCCCTTTGGCTTATGGTTCCTGCAGCGGTCATCATCTATGGTCTCATCATGTTTGGCTTGGGAGCGCTTGAGAACGATGAAAAATCGCTCCTGCTAAGTTTGATTAGACAGTGAACACGATCGCTCCTTGCGTTTGTCTCGCCACACCAAAGAGCCGCGACTCTGCATGCGTCTGAAGCAGCGTATTTGTTTCATTCACTCCCCACCGCTTGACGCATTCTCCGTCAATAATGAAATGCGTGTACTGTTTGCGCTTCAAAAACACAGACGTTTCTTCAGGTGTTTTGTTGAGAAGTGCTTTTTTGTAATTGATTTGCTCAACATCCCACGCGCTTGTGCTCCGCTTGTCAAATCCGATAATAACATTATCCTGAAACCTGCATAATGAGGTTACAGGAGTTCCTAAAGGGAGTTCTTTGAGCCAGAGATAAGCGTCAAGCTCCTCCGGCCCAAGCCAATGCTGCGGCCATATGCTTGTATTCAGCTGAAATTTTGTGAACCCTGGATTGAATACGAGAAGAGCGCAGAAAACCGCAAGTGTCGCTATCGTTGGCACTTTATATGCATGAAGAAGTTTGCTCATCTGTGTAATTCCTTCAGCGCAGAGGAGCGCTATGGGAATCGCGAAGTACACCCACGCGCGATGGGGAACAAATCCGAGAGGCAGTCTTCCAGAGTTTACATTGAGGAAATGAAGAACAAACCATGAAAGTACAATCCACATCCACACTTGCTTTTTTTGGAGCGCGTACAAGATGCAGAATACAAGCGATGCAAGCATTAAGACGAAAACAACGATGCCAAGCCCTGTTGTGCTGTCAATCTTTGGCGGGATTGTTATGAAGTCCATGAGGCCATATACGTCCGCACCACCGACCTTCACGACAGAGGAGCCGCCAATGGCATTTTGGAATTTGATGCCCTCAAGCCCATATTTGAAGAGCATGGGAACCCAGTACAGGCCTGCAAGCAGCGCTCCCAGGGCGCTGGCTGCGGCGATCAGAAGCGCGTTCATGCGCTCATGGAAAAACAAAATGATGATGAGGGGAGCGAGAAACAAAAATCCCAATGTCGCTCCTGCAACCATTTGAGTCTCGAGCACCGCTGCAATTGAGATGGCAGTTGGAATCATCCATGCCCTCTGCTCCCGAATGTTCCATGCGCAGTATAATGCAACAGGAAGAAGTGCAACTGCGAGGGTCATCGAAAAAACGAAGTGCGTGAGAAAGATGGGCATGACGAACAGCAAAAAGGTTGCAAGGAACGCTTTCACCGCGCTTCCGGTGAGCGCTCGTGAGAAAAAATATGCGAAGAGCAGCGCAAAGCCGATGAACAAAGCATTGTAAAACTTAAGTGTCCACAAAATGGATTTGCTCAGCTGCACAATGACACCCATGATAAGGCTGTACGCAATAGGGTAAGGCTCCGCGTAATGCGCGACATTATAGTCAAATGTATTCATGTCTGCTGGTTTTGAGAATGTGTGATGCTCTGCAACATATTGGGCTGCAACCGCGTACTCCCATGGATCTCCGTTTTCCAGCCAGGGATTCCGAAAGCTGCCGTAGAGCATGATACCAAAGAGGAGAATAACGAGGACAATCGTAAGAAGTGTGTAGAGTTCCAATCTGGGTATGCTGATTCTGAACTTTCCGCGGTAGTAGTCGTATAGCGGGATACTGAGCGCGATGACAAGAAAAACTGCAGGATGGAGCGGAACATGGATGAGGTTGAGCACAATCCCTAATAGGATAAATCCGGCAATGCCAATCCCTATGCGCATGATGTGCTGTTCCCATGCGTTTTTGAACTGCAAGAAAAATGTAAGGGAGTATCCTATGCCATATGTCGTTACAAAGAAGAAAAGGATTGATACCACCGATTCAAGCAGCGTCATAAATCTACTGGATGCATGGCCCTATAAAAAGCTTCGGTTGGAAAACCAATATTCTTTTAAAGTGACGTGGACTTGTGATGGACATGCGCGTTATCATAACAATTCCGGCCTATAATGAGGAGAAAACACTTGGGAGCGTGCTGAAGAGCATAGCTTCTGTAATGGAGCATTCTGGCCACCAACACAAAGTGCTTGTTGTTGATGATGGCTCAACTGATAGCACCGTTCATATCGCGCAATCGTATAATGCAATTGTCGTTTCCCACCCGAGAAATCTTGGGCTTGCTGAAGCGTTCAGAACCGAGATGCGTGAATGCCTCACAATGAATGTGGACGCAATCGTGCATACGGACGCAGATGGCCAGTATCGCGCCAATGAGATACCGTTGCTCTTAAACGAGCTCGAGAAAGGCTATGATCTTGTTTTGGGAAGTCGCTTTGATGGTACGATTGAAAAAATGCCTTTAGTCAAGCGGCTTGGCAATCGTGCATTTTCCCGAGTCATCTCGCATGTTACCGGAGCAGAGATTAGCGACGCGCAAACGGGCTTCCGGGCGTTTACGAAAGTGGTTGCCGAGATTCCCATAACCTCCACATACACATATACTCAAGAGCA
>CAZHJH010000007.1:18040-23362 GCA_964533475.1 uncultured Methanosarcinales archaeon | reverse complement strand
CCAATCAGGATGGGAATACCTCAGACCATCTTGACATTCTTAGCATGAGTCTTGGTGGAGGGGGAAATCCTGATGATGCTATGAGCACAGCGGTTGATAATGCGGTTAATGCCGGAGTCGTGGCAGTGATTGCTGCGGGCAACAGCGGTCCGTCAATAGCAACGATTGGGAGTCCGGGAACGGCGCGGAATGCAATTACTGTAGCAGCAAGCAACAAATCTGATGTTCTCGCAGAGTTTAGCTCTCGAGGACCCGTGATTTGGTCAGATAGTGCCGGGCAAAAGCAATTCCTTAGCAAACCCGATATTACAAGTCCGGGTGTCAGTATTTGCGCTGCACAATATGATTCTGCCTGGAATAACCAAGAATGTCTTGATGACAACCACGTCGCAATCTCTGGAACATCTATGGCAACGCCACATGTTGCTGGCGCCGTTGCTTTAATACTCCAGAAAAATCCAGACTGGACTCCAGAGCAAATAAAACATGCACTGCTGGATACAAGTATTCCCTTGGGCGAAAATGGTTTTCTCTTTGGTGCAGGACGGGTTAGTCTGCCTGAAACTATGAACTTTGATAAATCTCGGATAGAGAATCAAACACAACTTGAGAGCCCGGGTGAAATCTCTGCATCTTATGATCTACAAGGGTCCATACGATCTCAGGGATTTGTCGCGTATTCGGTATACATACAACCGTATACGGGAATGTATGATGCAAATACTCCTTGGGATCTTTTGACTCACACAAACGAATATCCTGTGAGTGAATACTTAGCTCGCCAGATTCCTAAACCTAGATTCTATGGACCTCACATCATCAAGCTGATAGCAGAGTTTTCAGATCGAGAGCCTATAGTTAAATATGCATATCTCTTCAATCGCATTGGGGATGAAATTGAGCTTCTTGATGGATGGCCAGTGGCTACATTCGATTTCGGAGTTGGATTTTGGGGATTGGGGAATACACCAATCATTGATGACCTTGACAATGATGGTCAAAAAGAGATAATAGTTTTCTCTCTTGATTCCATATTTGTCTATAATCTTAATGGAACCTTACGCCCGGGTTGGCCGCGCCAACAGGAAGGGGGGGCTGTTTCAAGTGGTTCTATTTTTCCCGTTTCTATAGGGGACATTGATAATGATGGTCAAAAAGAGATCGTGCGAACGAATTATTTTAATCACTACTATATTAATGGACACGCTTGCGGGTATGCATATGAAAGCGATGGGTCATCTGTTTCTGGATGGGGCAACGCATGCCCAGCTCAGCAGGATAATCAAACCTTGACCGGGGGGAGAACCTTACTGCATGATATTGACGGGGATGGAATGGATGAGATTTTCTTGGTTGAAGAAACAGTTTATCCTAATAATATCCAGGCAACCCGGTTAGGTGTTCTTCAGGGAGATGGAACAAGCATGGAGGGATGGCCATATGAACTGTCTCCCACGGATGGCGATATCATCAACCGTAGAATATGGTTTCCCGCCATTGCCGACATCGACAACGATGGAACAGATGAGGTAGTCTCATATATATCCGGGTATGATGCGGTACAACGTCAATTGCGTGGTTGGGTCTATATTTTATCTGCCAGCGGAAATCTTGAACGCAATTTCTCCGCAGAAGGAGAAAATAGCGGTAATTCACTATCCCTTGCAGACTTAGATTCAGATGGGAATAAAGAGATTATTATTATCGGATTTAATGGCGCGTTCGCTTACCATGCAAATGGAACTGCATTGGATGGTTGGCCAAAGTATGATTTGGAATCTCAACCGAATGAGTTCAGTATTACAGACTTAAACAATGATGGATCGTTAGAAATCGCTTATCCTACGCATGGTAGGTTTGATAGTGTCCAGCGTATGAATCTACTTGATGCTTACGGCAAATCCGTATCAAACTGGCCTATTGAAACCCGGGGAATGGCATTATGGGTAAGACCTCAATCTATGGATATAACGGGAGATGGGGAACCAGAAATAATCACGACCACCGATGCTGGGTTTGTGGTCGCATGGCATGCCAATGGAACTGCAGTGAATGGGTTTCCCATCCAGATTCCACCCTCCCAGTCGGGTGTTGCTATTGCCGATATCGAGGGAGATGGATATCTTGAAATGTTCGCCGGAACCCAAGCAGGCGAGTTGTATGGATGGAGACTCAAGGAGTCTGGCCAAAGCTTTAACTATTGGCCCATGTGGAAGCATGATCCACAGAACACCGGTTGCTACGACTGCGATAAAGACATTGCAACACCCCAATCCAAAATCCATAATCTCGGTTCATCTAATCTGTCTGCGAATCTTACGGTACGCATAGAGCGGTTTGTGAATGATTCATGGCAGCCGTTTGACATTCCCTTGGGAAATGTATCAATCAGCGTCGCTCCGAACCAACAGCTCGGCATTGACATATTGTTCAATGCATTATCCTACACTCCGAGCAAGCCGGGCAAATACCGGGTTGTAGCTGAACTATCCAGAAACGGTAAACTCCTAATCTCAAACAACGAAACCCTGAACGCCTCCTACGAATTTGAGGTGAGTGAGTGCATTGGCTGTAACACCCCTCCTCTAGTCATGATTGACAACCCGTTCAATGATCAAAACTTCACCGTAGCGCAGTCTATTACGTTTAATGCAAGCTCAACGTTTGATATGGAAGGCGATCCGTTACTTTTTATATGGAATTTTGGGGATGGCACAGTAACAAACACAACGAATGCAATGGTCAATCATTCTTATTCAACAGAAGGTAATTTTACTGTTACGTTAGTTGTATCTGATGGGCGCTCAACGTCTGGGGCAAGCGTGCGAATAAAAATTATCAGCGCACAGCAAGCAGTTGCCCAAGGAAGCATGCAAACGAATACAAACGAGGAGAGAAGATGAGACAAATCATAATCCTCGGAATAATCCTGTGCCTCATGTTGACCCTTGTACTTGCCCCCTCCAACAACAGGAGCGGCAGCCATAAACACGTCATATCTCCCTCAAACAGACACATGCCGTGATGGTTTGAAAAACGGTGCCGAGAGTGATGTTGATTGTGGAGGAAGTTGTGGCGTCTGCGCTCCTGACAAAATCTGCACAAGAAACAGCGATTGCAGCACTGGCTTTTGTAACAGCCAATACCGCTGCGGCTTTCAAAATCAGCAGCCGTTGCAATCTCAAACTGCTCCTCAAAATCCGTTCACGCAGCCTGAAACATCGCAGCAGGACTGTCCTATAGTCGAATGCCCCGCGGCCGTGCAGCCAACATATAATTTTTCCTGGCTCTACGCGTTATTAATCATTAATATGACTATAACATTATTATTGCTCATTTACCTTGCCGTGAAGAATGCGAGTTCTCCCAAGCCACACCAAGAACCACAGGATCAGGAAGAGCATCAATTAAAGGAGTACGTCCAGCAGTGCTTGAGCAGAGGTTATCAAAAAGAGCAGATTCATGAAACGTTGAAAAATACGGGCTGGCCGGAAGAAGAGATTGTAAAGGTGCTCTGATGGTATTAGACAAAATTTTCACAACGTCATGGCTTATCAAGAAACCGTCTTCAAGCGTGTTGTTAGGCGCTGCAACGACGATTGTCGCGTTTATCACAGCCGCACTATTATTCAATTCTCCTTCAGTTGAGCAGTTTGTGGGCATATCCACAATTCTCCTCACCGTGATTCTGGCAACTCCCCTCGCCGCAAAACTCTACACGTATGAGGAGCGCATCGGCGCGAAGAAACAGTTTGCGCAGCGTTCTGTGCTCCAGTTCTTCATCTATTTTTTCATCGGTGTTTTCATCGTTTTCTTCGTGCTTGCCCTCATCTGGCCGCAGAAGGTGTTTTATGAGGAGCAGATCTACGGGCAGCAGCCCACGCAGGAGAGCATGCCGGGAAGGCTTCCTCCACCGCCTACTGCGGAAGAGCATCAGGTAACGAAGATTTTCAGGAATAACTTGTACGTCATGATAGTTTCTTTTGTGCTCTCGATATTTTACGGCTCGGGCGCGATATTCCTTATAGTTCTCAACGCGGCAATTTTTGCCAGCGCGTTGGGCCAGCTCATCCATACAAAAATCCCCCAAGGGCTTTCATTCCTCGCCACGTATAATTTCATCTTTTGCAATTTAGGCATCATGTTTTTGCATATGATCCCAGAGCTTGCGGGCTATCTCTTGGCGGCAATCGCGGGAGGCATATTATCCCGAGCTGTGATGAAGGAAAAAATATTGTCCCCAACATTCAGGAGGGTGGCGTGGAGATCTGCATTGTACCTTGTAGCCGGTCTTTTCACGATATACATTGCTGCGCTAATCGAGATCAAGGTATCCAAGCGGCTTTTCGTGCAGGATGTCTGCGGTAGCCATAGTTATGGAATCTATGCCTTGCTTGTCCTGCTCGCCTTAGGTATTGGCATTGAGGCGTTGCGCCGTTTTTCGAGGAAGGGGCGTAACAATCGTTAACTAAAATGATGGATAAGAAACAGAAAAGCTTATTTTTCGTGAATCCGATTAATGATGTCCAATAAAATTACGAGAAACTCTTTAACAAAATTTTCGTATCCGTGAGGAAGATTTTTTAAGAGTAACCCTTCCTCTTTGCCTATTATTAATTCCTTCTTCAGCTCCTCTGGTTTGTTTTTGATATTCTGGACGTATTTTTCATATTTTAACATGAAAGTAATTTTATCTATGGCCCCGTTCTCTACTTCTTTGAGATTAACCTTTATTTCTTTTTGGATGAGGTAAACATCAATAAAGTCTCTTGCCTTGATTCCTCTCCTTGTTAAGATTGCTCGTATCTTTTCTATGAGTATTTCATTAAGGGAGTATGCCCTCACGTTGAATGGTTTCGCGAGGGAGTTTTCTTTAAAAATAAATTGTATTTCCTTATCTATTTCATGTGTGATAATCGGATTCACTTTAATGCTAACTAAAGGATGGAGAAGTTTCTCTATGAAATTAATTTGAATTTTGATAAACGTCTTTTGATTTAAAATAAGTGAGGTATACCAGAGCTTTAATGTGACAAATTTATTGCTCCCGCCGAATTCAATATACTTATGATTGTTTTTATCAGGTTTGAAATCCAGCTTTATTTTATCTGAAATGCTATCCAGTAAAGCAATAATTGAACCAATTTTTTGTGAAAGTATTTTTCTTGTTTGTTTTTCGCTTTTTCCCTTAAAATGTTTTTGATGTATATATGTGAAGTCCAAATCTTCCGAGAATCTGTAATAGCCAAGGTAGCACTTGATTAAGCATGTTCCTCCTTTAAATGCAAAGTCTTCTTTAAACGCTTTATTTTTTACGAGTTC
>CAZHJH010000007.1:15732-18030 GCA_964533475.1 uncultured Methanosarcinales archaeon | reverse complement strand
CGAGTTCCTGCAAGATTTTTTGTAGAGTGAGGTCTTTCTCCACCAGTTCTTGCCGTTCTATGCCCAGTTTTTTTGCTATAAATTCAACAAGCTTTTTATCAATCATTTCAATTCCGAGACTGTTGCTCGTACTCTCGCATCATAATTTTTGGAGTATCTGATTAACTGCCGTTTGGATACTTTTCTGCTTGATTCTAAGAACTCTTCTTTACTATACTTTCCCAAGTACAATAAATCCAACACGGTTTTTTCAGGGTTCGAGTAGGGTAGGCTGTTGTTTTTTATGCCAAATGAGATAAGCCTCGGTGATAATTTGGTAAACTTGACTTTATGACCTAGAATAGTGATTGGTCTTGCCCTGAATATACTGTCGCTAATGACGCAGTCTAGGGAAAAATATTCGTGTGTCATATTATTGAGTTTGAGTGCGGTTTCCAGTCCAAAATACCAATGTTTTACTCTTTTTGTTTTAAGCGCGTCTCTAATAATTTCTAAATAGCTGAAGTCGGTTTTGTTGAGTTTCCTTTCTTCAAGTGATTGTATGTAGAAGATTCCTTTGAGAATCCTTGCCACATAGTTTTGGTAGGTGAGATAACGTATTGTTGCGTAATAATCTTGGTTGAGGTCTTTGCAATACCCTTTAAGTTCTTCGCTCGTAATAATTTTTTTATTCATGAGCTGTAATTTGGTTACGATTAGTTTAAGACTCATGGTAGCTTTTACTCCGTATCATAATGTTATAAAAGATATAACAATCTAATATATAAGGCTATCGGTGAATTTGCTTTTAGCTGGATTTTGCGAAACGATAGTGGGCTTAACAATCCTCCCGAAATACCGAGTTCTTGGTATGAATACTGCAGAATTGTTTTGAGCCCTGCTTACGCTGGATGATAAACTTACGAAGAAACGTAACAATCGTTAACCAAAATGACTGCCAAAAAACAGAAAAGTATATATACAAAACCGCTTGAAAACAGCCTAGGTTGGGGGAAAGGAGAAGAAAGAATGCTCATAAACCCCGGAACCAGCTTATTCTTAAAAAAAGGTGAAACCATGAATAAAACACTACTCTGCGTGTTAGCTGCAGTTGTAATCTTGCTATTCGGATGCGCTGAGTCCGAACTTCCTCCTGAGCCGGGAGCACCTGGAGATACAGGTGTGCCCATTGGCGGAGCTACAGAGTATTCTGATGCGTATGGTTCTCCTTTTGATCCGATTTCTGGTGAGCAGTTTTTGTTTTTGAGCAATCCTCTCGTCACGGTGACTCCGGGATTGGACAGTTTTGCTCAGACGGTGACTGTGGACTATCCAACTGCTTTGATATATTACAAGGGATACCTTTACACGAAAACAGGATGGCGCGAGTATTTTTTTGATGAGCCTCGTGTGGGAACTTCGAATTGGATTCGTGATCATGCTGAGTCTGATCTGACATTGTCGATTAATGATTTTTATGAAGGTGAGAATTACATTGTGGTGTATGCTTGTAAATTAGTGAATAGTGAGTGGAAGTGCGGTTGGGATGGTGCAGATAAAAACTATAGATGGACGCTTCAAAGCTTTATCCTCAGATATGATGACCTGCCCCCAGAGCCGATTCCGCCGGGAAGCTTGATGAATAGGCGAGCTTCGGTTTGGCCAAATGGTGGAATCTACAGGTCCGGCCAGGAGATTTACCCTGGCGTACATCTTGAATCAACTCAGGCAGAGATGCAAAATACTGGAGATGAGATTGATATTAAGGTTACGGATCCTTCTGGAGGATCCGCCACGGTGATAACTCGAGCACCAGATGATGGATACTGTCAGTATAATGAATGGTCTGGCTTTAATTGTTACAAGCGGTTTTATGCTGAATCGCCGTATGCTGGCTATCAATCTGGTTTTTACACAATGGAGTTATACCCTGATCCCTCTGTGGACATATACAATGGTGAATTTGCCATTGCTGAGCTTTCTGTGTGGCAGGATAATTTGATTGAGCAGGATATTCTTCCATATGGCTATCCTGATCACAGTTATGGTGATTATTATGGGCCTCGTGATGATTTGACGACGGTGTATGGTACGTGGTATGGTCTCCAAGGGCAGGAGAGATTTGTTGATGTCAGAATCGAGAATAATCCAATGGAGATAATCAACGAGGAGCCAATTGAAAGCGTTGTCATCAACGGATATAGTGTGCGAAGGAGATTCTGGCAGAGTACCTGGGGTTATTGTAATGAGGAAACCTGCTGGGAACGTGAGGTACTGAATGTGCAGTATTTCTGGATGTCTGGGGCGGGGAATCGGCTC
>CAZHJH010000007.1:0-15722 GCA_964533475.1 uncultured Methanosarcinales archaeon | reverse complement strand
CGGCTCGTTAAAGTAACAATTTTTGATGTTGAAGGATATCCAACAGAGTCAGATCCCGTGCTTCTCGCTTACATCGCGAAGCATATCCCGGATAGTGGTCTGCCCACGGTCTGTGGCAATGGCATTTGTGAAGCGGGTGAGGACTCAAGTAATTGTCCAGTAGATTGCGCCACGCATCCAATGGGCGAGAGCTGGCTTGTTGGAACTCCTTCAAATAAGTTGGAAGTTAGCGAAAACCTCATCAGTGGATTTAATGGTGAGAGTATTGGTGACCCTCAGTATAGTATAACCAGTAATGAACTTCCAATAACTATGAGGCCTGGAACTGCTATAGTTCAACAGGTGCAGTATCCATACACGCAGGAGTTGCTTCTAGCGACCTCAAATTCGCAGAACAACAACAACACTGGATTTGTACAGTTTACTGAGAATGATGATAATGAAGTGAACGATTTTCTTTATTTTAGAGGGGGGATTCCCATTGCCTCGTACAGGCTCTCATTTGGTCCATATGGAATTACTGGTCCTGGAAAGCATATTGAGGTTTGGGTGAAAATTCTAGGTAAAGATTACATCCTTGACGCAAATGACGATACCCAAAAGTTAGTGTTAATTGGCGATTATGGTAATATCACTATGCTTAAGAGCGATGGTAAAGTGATAATTAATGGCGAAGTCATTGATGGTCTTGTTTCAAGCCCACATTTTGGACCCACCTATTCCCCGAATGGTTCATCAAATAAAACGACACTCACCGGATTCACAATGTGGATGATCCCTCAGGACGATTATTACGTCGCCCCTGGCAAAACATTAAGCCAGACAATTCTTGAGGCGGGAGATGAAAAACAAGTCCTCTTCACGAACAACTGGGATATTTATTATCAGGGGATTGAGCCCAATATAAATCCCGAGCAGATTCAGGTATCTGCTGTTGGATCTGATAAGTATCAGTTATCCTTTGCGGATTCTACGGGCTTTACTGTAAATGTTCCCTTAGTCTTTGGTGCAGGCTTGAAACTCGGTGATGACGATGACGATTTAATACTTACAGAATTCGATGTGATCACGAAAAACGATTATTTCATCATTATAGACAAGTCTAAACCAGAAGGTGATCGTCCAACTTACCTTATGAGATATAAGGGAGCTGATAAGTCATCGGATGAGAATCCGACGATCAAATTAGAGATCGTTGGGTCTGGAGAGACTCTGGAGAAAGTATACAATACCTCGGTCACGAATGGTTCCTTAGCTACCATCTTCAGCATTGGAGGAGCCCAATATAAGGTATTTGCAGCTTCTTCTCCAGAGGCAAATGACTTCGACGTAAAAGTGGACTTAGATGGCAATGGTCGTATTGTCCTAGGTGACCGTGTTGCTCTGAACTCCAAGAACGGTGCGTATATTGGCATCCTCAAAGAGTGGCCCGGAGCTGTTAATGTGACAATCGAAACTCCAAACCAGAATGACTATGACACTTTGAAGCCATCGTACATCACGTATGAAATCTACGCTGAAGGTTCAGAGTTGAGAATGCGCCAAACTGATCGGTATCAATTAATCTCTCCCTTTGGTCTTGACGGCATCTACCTCGCACGGAACAGCATGGGCGCGGGGATCACATATGCAAATGTAGCTGGAATGCCTCAAGGATTGATGTATGTGTATCCAGAGCAGCAGCGCCTTCCAAAGGTCTACATCAGCGCTGGTAATCCACCATTGCCAGCACCATACGCAGGAGGAGGTAGTTGAAAATGAAAAAAACCATGTTATTTTTTGTCGTTATCTCTTTTTTTCTTTTAGGGTGTTCTTCTGAACTTCCGCCAGAACCCGGAGCGCCAGGTGATCAGGCAGCTCCAGTGGGAAAAGCAACTGAATACAGTGATGCGTATGGCACTCCATTCGATCCTATTTCAGGAGAACAATTTTTCTTCTTGGATCCTATGGTTGTGACGTTTACTTCTCCCCTTGAAAAGCAGGTGTTGAATGTTCGTGTCAGTTACCCCAGCGCGCTTATATATTATCGCGGCTATGTGTACACGAAGCAAGGCTGGAAGGATTTCAATTTTGGTGATCAGAGGTATAAAGATTCAAACTGGATTCGTGACGAGGCAAAAGTGGATGTTGGCTTGCTGGGATCCGATTTTTATGAGGGAGAGAACTATGTTGTCGTCTATGCCTGCAAATTAGTAAACAGCGAGTGGAAGTGTGGTTGGGACGGAGCTGATAAGAATTACAGATGGAGCTTGAACAGCTTCATTTTGCGATATGATGCCCTCCCACCAGAGCCCATTGAGCCGGGAAGCTTATTATACCGTGAAGTGTTTATCTGGCCGAATTATAATATCTTTAAGCCATCTCAGTATATTTCACTTGGGATGTCTTTACACTCCACTCAGGACGAGTGGGCGAATGTTGAGGATGAGCTTTCATTGAATATCGGTTATAAAGGCCTTCTTGGTCAGGATAAGCCAGAAACCTACGAAAGTGTTACAGTTAAGGCGATAAATGAGGGATATTGCTATGATTATGAACACCCCTCCTCTTACTACTTTAGTTGCTGGAGATCCTATGATAACAGAGATTCTGTGTCTCGATCTGTCCCAGGGATTTACTCCATTGAATTCCCTGCTGACCCGTCTCTTGTGAGGGCTTATAATGGCGAGTTTGCCGTTGCGGAGCATTCTGTTTGGTCTGAAAACATCATCGAGAATAACATTGACCAGTATGTGTTTGAGTGGAGTTATGGATATTATCAGTGGCTTTCCGAAACGGAAATGGCCACTGCCTTTGAAGCTGATTATGAGGCGAATGGCCTTGAGGTTAGCGCGTACGCCATCAACAACGACCCAGAATCGCTCAGTAGGTATCCTGATATCTTCCCTGACCTTACCGAAGTGCCTATTGTTGTCAACGGATACAGCATATTTACGGCTAGGCAATCGTATTCAGTGGAGGAGTGTGTCGGATGCCCAGAAAGAGAAATAGTGCATCGCATCTACTTCTGGAAGTCAGGTGACAGGATTGTCTTGCTGAACTATCAGGATGTTGGCGATGCCACGTTTGAGAGCGATCCATTGCTCCTTGCATATCTGGCAAAACACGTTCCAGACTCACCGCCTTCCACTGGCGACACCTGCACAGAGACTCCTGAGGATTTCTTCGTGAAAGAAACAGTCACTATTAATAAGCGGAATGGCGAAGAGTGGACTCGTGATGACGAATGCATGCTTGATGGCAGAGTTCAGGAAGTACTTTGTATGGACAGCGGTGACTACGCTGGCTCCAAGAATTACGGCGCATCGTATTTGCTGTGCCCATTCGGCTGCTCTAACGGCGCCTGCCTCTGGGATACCTCATGCACTTCAGACGCAGATTGTCAATTAGTGAACAAAGACTTAGGCGTGCTCTGCTGCTATGAAGGCCAGTGTGACACCATTAACTATTATGATGAGAAATGGATCGCCGTCAATAAAGAAACGTATGACGACGCCAGAGGAGCGTTCTGCCCAACCACAGAAGCATGTGGTCCAGCGCCCGGATGCCCCTCGTCAATGATAGACACAGATGCAAGAGCAGCATGCATTCAGGAAGTCTGTCAGAAAGTATCTGGCGTAGCAGCAAGCAGCGAATAGTTTTTTTCTTTTTTTGTTATATTTTCTCAATTCTACTCCGTTTTCACAATATTTCCGAAAGTTTCAAATTATTTTCGAGAACAGAGAAAATTCTCCGGATATTATGGAGGTATCTTCTTGAACAGCAGCATGCATCTTTTTTGTATGAGTCAATGGGAAGTTACATTCATCGAGCTAAGAAGTAATAGTATCAAACGGTATAAGGTGACAAGAGGCATCCCTGCCTTATCCGTCTCAGAAACCAAAATATTCAAATCAAAGGAGGAAGCGACAGCCCAATACAACGAATGGTTACAATAGGCTTTTTAGTCTGGTTTTAAGAAGAGTAATAAGCTCCGGTTGCATATATGTGTACATATCTGGGATGTTAAAGGAGACTATCTTCTTGGTTAAGTATTCTTTAGGATATCTTTTTGCTATCTCTGTACGCTGTTCATCCTCCATCACAACAACGATATCCGCCCATTGAAGCTGGCTTTGAGTAACCGGCTGAGCTGTGTATAGTCCCGCGGACTTCGTTCGAAATTGTTTAGCAAAGATCTCCTCCGCCGTTTTACTTCGGTTTTGATTCTGGTTGCAAATAAAAAGGACGTTCATGCATATGTCTGGATTCTTAGACAATATAAATTTTACCCAACCGCCCTTCTCACATCAATAACTTCGCAAGAATTCACTTCATCTAAAGCAGCAATGTCCTGCTCTAAAGCCTCTGTTGACCCTTTTTTCTCATCCGTGACAAAGATAATCTCAAGGGCGCTCAGCCCAAACGCAATGGGTTTCTGCGCAACGCGCATCTCCGTCTCTCCTGTAAATGCCTGAATCTTGTCCTTTACAACGCCCTCAAGCGCTCCAAGGTCAACATCCGTATCGCTAGGCATAATCCGGAGCGTAATAATGACGTTTGCCATGGTCAATTAGGTCCTGTAAACTCGCAAGAAGGGCATGTGTATGGCGCCGCGATCTTTCGGCAGTGCGTGCACCGTGTAATGACCGCTTTCCCGCACTTTGGGCATGGAAATCTCACTGTCCCAGCCACATTCGTTGTTTTTCTTTTACACGATGAACATACTTCCATAGCTTCAAGAAGTCCCACTTCATTTTTAAAGGTTGTGGTTACGCAGGCTTTGTGTAGGAAGTCTTGATTTGGTCTGACTTAATACACAGAATAGAGAGTTTTTACACGCTTATTCTAACACAAAGCTTAAAAAGTCTAAGATTCACCAATAACCTCATGGTGTGGTTATTCCACACGTATAGGAACAATAACAAAAGGAAGAACGCGATTCACAAACTTGACGTTCTTCCCCTTGCCATTGAAACAATGAGCGGAAGATGTAAAAAACTCCAGCTCTAACACCTCTGTCCAAGGGGTATTACGGTTTACGTGGTTAATATATGTTTCGTTTTCTGTTTCTTGTATGGTCTGGTGTTCTGGCGATCGAAGTAAAAAAATAGGTGAAATCAAGATGAGAATCACACTTGTACTTTTAACGGTGTGCATCTTCCTAGCGATTATGCTGGGAATCGTGCTCGGGCATTAATGTCCTAGCAACAAGATGCAGAGATTTTTGAACCGTTTTTCCTTTTTTTTATTTTATCCGTTCGCACCATTCGCAGGTATCTTGAGGACATTCTTCGTTAAGCATTTTTAGTGCGTTAAGGAATACTGCTCGTCCGTTTTCAGGGTTTACATCCATCTTCACAGTCTGAACATCAAAAATAACCTCTCCTGTTTCAGTTACTTCTTTAGGGATGTAGAAGAGCAAGTACGCATACCCCTCAGTTTCATAATCATTCTTTCTCAGGAGAAAATTATAGATGTCTAATTGCGTCTGATACGTATCTGCCGTGTCTTCTTTAAGGGCAAACCCTCTTGTTTTGTAATCAAGCACAACAAGTTTACCGCCTTTCACAAGAATATTATCGACTGCACCAAATAACTCATTTCCATTCTCATCTTTCCATCGTATCCCTTTGAAATTGCTCCTCCAGACTTTAAGTAATTCTACGTCATCAAACAGTTTGTAACCTTTCAATGATGCGAGTTCAGGAGGCATTTTACCTTGATCTCTAAACCTGTCAAAATGCTCTTTCAACACCCGATCCATGCCGGAAGGTAGTGACGGAAAAATTCCGGACGGTCTCTTCCACACTCCATGTTTATCCAACCAGAAACATCTGGGGCATTCACCGATCAATTTCAACGCTGATGGTGACAGTTTGTAAGGCATACTCACTCATCTCCTTCCTGTTTTATAAACTTGTTGTCGAATTGTGGAATGATTCCTAGCTCGTGCATTTCTTGGACGATTACGCAGATGTTGTGGCAGATCACTTTGGCGAGGAGTTCATTGACTTGTGCAGTCCATGATGTGCTACGCACGAAGCTTCCAAATTTGCTCTTAATCATGTGCACGGTGGTTTCAGCGTTTGATCGACGGTGATAATGCTCCATAAACTGCACATTGTTCAATTGGAAGTAATGATACATTTTCTTCCAGATGGGCGATCCTCTTGATAACCCCGTAGCATTTGATCTGTAAGGGATGTATGGCATTCCTCCAAAGTCATTTACTATTTCCATATTTGCCCTTCCAGAGTATGCTTTGTCAGCAGTGACTTCTTTCATATCAAAATTTTCTCCCGTCTTCTGCACAAGTTCTGGCATTTGAGGACTATCTGCGCCTGTCTCTGTAGTTATTTTTACACTCGTCACTACATTGGTCTTGGTGCCACACATGAAATGGCACTTGATGAACTTCTTAGTGCTAATCTCCTTGCCATGTTTGACTGAGAACCATCTTTGAAAATTACTCGTTCCGAATCCCGTACTATCCACAGCAAAAGCGGTTTCGACATCTTTTAATGGAAGGCTTGTAAGGGTGACCAAATTACTCAGCAGCGGAGTGATTTCTGGTTTCTGCATGAAATGACCAACGGACGCATAGCACGGTTTGGAGGCGATATATCCTTTTTCTCTAGCTGTTTCCATGTCGCTCATAAACCGGCGTAGGCTGAATGTCGTGTACACCTTCATTAACGTAGCATAGACCATGTCAGACTGTGGCAAGGTGGGTCTTCCGAACGTATACTCGGGATTCTCCACCGTGTCCGTTAAGTCCTTAATCAGCTTCATAAATGCGGTTTTCTGATTGATGCTTGCTTGATCGTAGCTGCTCCATTCTTGAGCGTAGGTTTGCCTAATCGTATGCGTGACTTTCACATTCCCTAAGCTGTCTGTTTCGCTCGTCATAATGTGTTCCACGGCAAAGATATGCTTGCACTTGACCTGTCGAGTCGTACAATCGGGGCAGGTACAGGATGAGCGTAACGGCTCAATAATGACCGTGTATTGTCCATTCCCTGATTGGCTGGGTACTTTCCATCCGTCGTTATCATGCTCGATTTTCGACGTTTGTGCGATCTCATAGCCTCGTTGTCTCCTCATCTCGTCTTTTTCAGTTTGCATACCTAATCACCTCCTCAACTTACTTATTTAGGTATTACCTATGTAAGTAAGCTTAAGTATTTAAACATTTGTATTCTTACCTACATAAGTACTGTTTAGCAAGGTTTATATATAAGCCCTACCCCCACAAGTCCAATGGGCAAAATCAAAATCACCATAGACGGATACCAATGCGAACGCTGCAAACACCAATGGATACCCAGAAACAAAGAAACACCCATCATCTGCCCAAAATGCAAAAGCCCATACTGGAACAAACCGAAAAAGAAGTAATACCAACAGTTTTACAGTAATTTTATCTAACAAATAAGATTATTGAAGGAAACCGAATCATCTTTTAATTGTTCATTCATCACTATGACCTCACGCAATTAGTCTTAAAAACTTGAAATCTACATCAACTTTCTTATCCAAAATAATTAAATCAATTATTGTATTAAGCTTTTCTTTCATTTGTTTAATAGATATATCTAATTGAAAAATCCCAGCAGACATATTCCACTTGTTATCATAATCAAGAAAATTACCTGATTTTACATCTGTAAAATCATTCTTAATATCGTGGTAATACAGCTTTGATACCTCTTTTATCTTTGTGTCTTCAAAATTAGGAAATTTCACCAAATTAATTTGATATTGTGTTAAACTATTAGCTCCCGAACCAGAGATAGCAATCCGATGTAAATGTCCTTTAAACCTAAGATAATTAAAAAACAATCCAACAAAGATTTTGTGTTCTATGAAACTCTTATCGTTTCGGATATGTAAATTATCTATATTTGTAATAGTATTTCCTACATTCTCACAAAATATTAACAATCTGCCGAATTGAACCCCTCTGCATGAAAATATAACATCTCCTTTTTTAATTTGTTTCAAAGCATTTTTATTACCTAAGTAAACATATTTTCCAATCGTTGCATTTTCACTAAAATTATGCGATAACGCCAGACGATAAAAACCTTTTTTTTCTTCAGAACTATAGAAACTCTTTCCAATACTAGAAATCTGTAAGTTTTGACCGCGGGATACTTTATAATTTAACTCTTCCAAATTACTTGTGCCCCCCGAATAATTGGACAGATAATAATCTAATTGTTTAAAATCAATGGAGTACATACCGGTTTCTAAACGAGTACTTGTTTGTTCAATTTCTCTGATTGTAGGATATTCATAATTGAATTTACTCTTTATCTGATTAGAGATAATCTCCTTTTCAATTAAATAAATAAGTTGATTTTGCTTCCGATTAATCTCATTTTCTTTATTGATAATAGCTTGGACAAGAAGTTCAACAAAGGTAATTACTTGATTCTTATCTGATTGATTCGGAAATGGGATCTTTATATCCAACAAGGTATCTACACTAAAGCTGTCTAAAGCAGCAATTGAACCAATTGGACCAAAATTTGCTTGTGCTTTACAGAAACTATTTTTAAGAAATGCAAATACGTAATATTTAAAATTCGAAATAGGCATTTTCAGAATGTGTGAACTGAATATGATATTCCCACCAAATTGGGATATTGCAACCTCTCCAACATTTCCCCCTGTTACAAAGAGCAAATCATTTGTATTTACAATCCTTTCATTATTCTTTCCCTTATTTAAATTAAAATAACTTGGGATAATATATTCAGAACTTCCAACAGTGTTTATATCGAGAATGAAACTATCCTCATTAATACTTTTTGTACGAAGAAATTGGCATCCACTTTTCAATCGAGTATATGCTAAAGAACCAACTTCTTTTCCAGGTGTTGGCTTACCCGTCATCAACTCAGAAATAGGTTTCACATTTTTATTTTTTAAATTAATCCGTTTAAATAAGATAGGAGATAATGCGCAGTTATTCTCTTCAATTTCTGTGATTTTAATTTCTTCGGGTATAAGGACGTATTCCATTTTACTTCTCTTTAATAAACAAATCTTGAAGTTTCTTTTCTTGCGACAAACACCACTCTTTAAAACCGGTTATTGTGCAACTAAATTCTTCATCAAGAAGTGGATTCCCATTCTTATCTTGTTCTATATCGAAGGTTTCTTCATTTATTTTATATATTGGATTAAAAAATTTGACCCTTTTTGAAGTCCTAATTTCATATCCCACTCTTTTTATTTCCTTCACAAAAACACTATAATTCTGTTGTTTTAATTTAGCTAATTCAGATTTCTTTGGTTTATATGCTACTATCAAAGTTGTATTTACTCCAGTATCAGCAAAAACATCTCTTGGAAGGTCAAATATCGCAACAATTCTCATTTTGTCTATCAGCCATTTTCTCGCTTTCTCCCACCGATCTATACTTGCAATAGAATTAGATAATACTATTCCCATTCTTCCATCTTCTTTTAAGATTCGATAGGCATTTTCAAGAAATACTAATCCTAAATCAATTGAGTTTCCACTTCTGGATATATCCCATAATTCATATAATTCGATAATGTCTTTGTCGTTTTGTGTCTTTGGCTCATATTTTCTATCATCACCGAATGGAGGATTCGTTAGGATAACATCAAATTTTTTGAGCTTGGTTTCGTCTTTCCATTCATCCCAATTGCCCTTTTTGTGAATCTCCGTATCAAGTTTGACTAAATCATCTCTATCATCAAATTTCCATAAGATAGAACCTTTATCAGGTTTATGACGAAGAACAGCGTTACCATCTCCATTTAACAGCATATTTAATTGTGCAAGCATAACCATTTGCTCGTCATTATCAATTCCGTAAATATTCTTATCATCTAATTTACTTTTAGAATTAACATAGGCAATAGACAAAAAATCAGCAATCCCTGATGTCGGGTCAAATACTCTTTCGTTGCTTCTCGGATTCACTATTTGGACTAAAAAATCGATTAACGGTATTGGCGTTATAAATTGTCCCTTATCAGATTTCGAAAACTCATTAGCAAATTTATAAAAAACAATTTGATACAAATCGGTTTTATGAGACCTGACAAAACTATAATCTTGGAATTGTTCAACTATTTCACTGATTAAATTTACGTGGTCGCTCTTCTTCCAATTAATGGTCTCTGTGTCATCTCGTTTCAAAATATAATGATATTCGCTGGATGCTTCTGAATATAAAGTTCTTAATCGTTTAATAAATGCCTGTATATCTGAATCACTTAAAGAAGTAAAGTTTTTCTCTTTTTCTGTTATGAAAAATAATAGGCTGAGCTTTTTTGTTTCCTCATTTGTTTTATAAAAGTCCAGATATGATTTAATCCTGGCGCTTCTCTTTTCATCATAAATTTTCAAAGCAATTGTTTGAATAAGGATTTCATACCCTCTCTGATTTTTCATCCCGACTTTGTCCATTACTCTCAAAATGTTAGATATTCCATCTTTTAATTGTAGATTATATATTCCAGTAATTAAGTCAAGATCATCTATTGTTCTTTTACTTCTGTCAATATTATGCTTTTCTATTCTATTTATGAGTTGTTCAAATGAAGGTATTTTATAATATGCGTCGGTAAGATGTAATGACAAATCCTTAGTAGAGCTTTTAGCGCCCTTGAGATTAAAGGATTCATCCAGTCTCAAAAAATTAAGATTTGATTTTTTGAACAGATACAATCTTTCGGTATCATAAATTATTCCTAAACAAAAGTCGGACTCTGATTCTTTTATAGCGGGTTTTAATTGCTGGTTATACACTTGCTCGATATTCTTTGAGTCTTCCTTCTTAAATTCAATAACTCCAATTAAGTGTTTTCTTAACCAATCTAATGACGCACTATCATTATCCTTTTTCCATTTAGAATAATATTCAAACCAATTGTTATCATCGAAAATTGCCGCATCAAATTTTATCGGAGCAGAATTTTTATTACCTTTAGGAAAGTATACCTCCGTACCCAAATAGTCTTTTTGATATAGTCCAGAATTGATTAACGCATAAAGAAACTGCCATTTGTAGTATTCTTCATTTTTTTCGTTATTGGTGCCTTTTATCTTACATTTTTTATTTTGAATTAGATCTACTGGAATAAACGCAGTTATTTCTACCTGAGCAGTATACTTTTCATCAAATCCTTGCTTCTTTTGAACAAAATTATTCATTTTTTTTGCTCCTTCAAGAATTTTGTTATGATCTTTTCTGTGAGTCGGGAACAGTTGATGCTGTTTTCGCCGCAATGGTTTTTGTATTGTTCTAGAATTTTTGAGTCTATTGTCACGCTGAGTGCTAACCTCTTTCTTCCCACCCCTACCATAGGTGGAACCTTGGACTCGGGGTTTATAAATGTTTTTCATGGCACATCGCAGATACGTGTTATAAATATTATGTATAATATAGATAACATATGTAATATATATAGTTTTGGTGACCGCAGAACATTTAGCTCATTCTGTATTATATAAGCTACGTCTACTTGTCCAGTGTCCTGTGTGATTTTCCGACGATTTCGCAAAACTTCCGCCCCCACACTAAGAATCCGTTAATTATTTATACTAGCGTTTGCTAGCTTTTGCTATTATGGATACGGAGCAGCTTAACTTACGGGTGAATAAGGAGCTTTTGAAGGATATTGGGGAGATTGCGCGGGTTTTGAAAGTTTCTAAAGCGGAATGGATTAAGGTGAGGCTTGCTGAACTCGTGGCTAAGGAGCAGTTCAGCATTTACCGCAATGTGGAAGACGAGTACTTTATGGGAAGAATCAACAACAAACAGTACGCGGACAAGCTCGGATTCAAACCGCCACAAGACGTTAAAAAAGCAAGGAAACAACTCAAACAGATAGGAAAAGACACGCTAAACGCCATTAATAAGCGAATCCATAAGAAAAATCAACAATAAACCCTTTCCAACATTACCTCGCATCATTTACCCTCCAAAAAGGAACCAACCCCTTACTTTTTACACAGAAACCAGACTTCTTACACAATGGCTACATAATACACAACGCCGGTTACGCAATCTTTTTAAACTGCCCATTGCTTTAATCATATATGAAAAAGCCCTTCCGCATCCTCGCAACAGGGGATCTTCACGGCGACGCTGACTTAGCGAAGCGTCTGGCAGACAGGGCAGTCAGGGAACACGTAGATTTGGTCATTCTCTGCGGGGATATTACTGAGGGTGATGAGAAAACCGACAACCTTATTGGCCCATTCGTGAAACAGGGCAAGAAAGTGCTCTTAGTCCCCGGAAATCATGACAGCTTTGCTACAGCTGACTTTTTAGCGGAAGTGTATGGAGTAAAAAACATCCATGGCTACGCCGTCAAGTATGAGGACATTGGCATTTTCGGAGCCGGAGGCGCGAACATTGGCATCGCCCAGTTATCAGAGGATGAGATCTTTAACCTCTTGAAAAAAGGATTTGACAGAATATCATACCTTCCTAAGAGAATCATGGTCACGCACGTCCATCCTACAGATACAAAGATGGAGAAATTCTCAAATTTTGTTCCCGGTAGCTCAGGGGTCAAGAAAGCGATTGACATGCTCCAGCCAGATATCCTGCTCTGCAGCCATGTCCATGAAGCTGAGGGCATTGAGGAAATGATTGGCAAGACGAAAGTCATCAACGTGGGCACGCAGGGTAAAATTATTGATTTGTAAGGAGTCGTCTGCAGTAATACGGCCCATACATGTCAGAGACCGTTGCATTCACGTTCATAAGGTAGTGGACAAGCTCTTTGTCCTTTTTAGCGCGCATCAGCTCAAATCCCTTTTCCTCAAGCTTTTGTCGCCTGCTGAGGAATATCTCGGCTTTTTTCGGGTCGAACTTGTAAAACAGCTCGTAAAAGAGCCGCAACTGCTCATCCGTTTTCCTGAAGAATTCCAGGAGTGCTTCGTCTATTGCAGGTTCCTCGCGCTTGAGATAGTCACATATGTATTTGTATTCGTCAGCGAGGCGCTCGAGATTCCATATGATAACATAGAGGAAATGAGGATGATCCTCTGCGCTCTTGTTTTTCGTGATCACCCTTTTACAGAAGTCCGTGAACCGGTTATTCATCCTCTCAAGCAGACGAACTTCCTCGATTTTTGAATAGTTCTTCTGCTTCATTGCCATTGCGAGCTCCCGAGACATCTCAAGGATGAGCAGGAAGTTTTTCCGCATGATAATGTCAAACTCGCTTTCCATCTGCTCTAGGATGTTCTTTATGATGCAGGATGATGTTGTTTGGTCCACGAGCTCATAGCCCAGCAGGTGTCCAACACGCTCGCGCAAATCCCGGAATACAATCGCGTCGTTGAAGTAAACATGAATCTGATCGAATCCAGCCTGATAGTAATAGGAAAGGTAGTTCTTATCGAATGAGCCAATGACCGTTGTATCAAAGTCAGCCCGGAGTTCTGTTGCTTCAGGCTTTGACCGCACGACCAGCGCACTTCCTTGAGGCTCTATCTGGACCTCTTGACCCTTACGAACTTTTTGTCTTTTTACCCACGCTGCGGGCAAGGTGACGACGAGTGTATTTGTGCCAAGTCGGATGACGGTGCGTTTCATAAGGGGGGTCTGCGTTACAAGTATATAATTTTATCGATAATATATATGTTAATATCAATATATATAATATATGGAAAAAGTATATATCTTGTGAAACCCGGAATCTTCGTATACCGGGGTGGTACGATGATTAAGCAAAAAGACTTGAATATTATGGCTCATCTGCGAGCCAATGGGCGCGAGCAATTGACGGCATTAAGCAAGAAAACAGGCATTCCCGTATCGACGATATTTGATCGCCTCAGGCATTATCAGAAGGACATCATCACGCGGTTTGTGCCGCTGCTCAATTTCAGCGTCCTTGGATACGGCGCCTGGGTCAATGTCATGCTCAAAGTGCCCAAAGAGACCCGTGAAGATCTTAAGGATTATTTATACAAGCATCCGAATGTCAACTCGCTGTATAAGATCAATAACGGCTTTGACTTCCAGGCAGAAGTCATCTTCAAAGGCATTAACGAGCTTGAGACGTTCATGGAGCTCCTTGATGACCGCTTTGGAGCGAAGGCAAGAGGCGTCTATTATATCATGGAGGGCGTGAAGCGAGAAACGTTCATGGCAGATCCTCAGCAGGTGGTGTTGGTTACAGACTAGCATTCACTTAAGGACTTGTTTGCTGGGGTGTATGGGCGCATGGCAATACATAAGTTAGCACCGGCTTGCATTGTTTTCCGAACTGTGTCTTCAAGCATAGGATTACCGCGCGCGGCATACTCAGCCAACGCAAATACCAGCTTATCGAGCCTGTACGTTTGAGGGGCTTCGAGGAAAAACACGCTCTGAGCTTGCCCGAGTTCAATAAGGGGAATGAGAGTCCACAAACCCTCACGTGTCGGGCCAGGAAGGTGAGGAAGGACGGCTCCTGCATCGTGCATGTAACGCTCCCATCCTTCTTGTCCATAACTAGTTATTATTTCATCATGGGTTCCTTGTAATCGTGCTGTAAGTGCATCAAGCGGAACAACTTTTAGTCCGGCAGGCGGCTCCGTTTCAAGTGCGTGAAGAAGTCCAAATGCATCTATATATTGACCGATATGGTGCATTGCGAGAATCGAAAGCCGTGGCAGGTTAAAGCTGGGATCGACATCTCCCCAACGGGGTTTTGGCCCCCCTTCGTACAAAGCGATGACCTCTTCGATCTGATTAACCTCATCGTGAAACGGACATTCATATTCATATGTAGAACGTTCGCTTTGCGAACGAAATGTTCGGGCATCAAGCCGAATTGCAGTAAGCGCCTCCAAGAGCCCAGGATATCCAAAATCATGAGTTGCAAAAGGATCCAAGTTCACACTCTCAAGTTGCTCTGGCATGACGTCTGAGTTTTATTTACAGTTAATAAATATTGCGGTAGTGTAGTTTATGGTCTTTTCCCCATCCAAACCCTTAAATAACCCTTGCCGTTCCGGAATTTAATGCTTACGGAGAAAGAAGTCGCGAAGATCAGGGACGAGCTTGATCACTGCAATAAGCCATTGTTTTTGTTTGATGATGACCCTGACGGGGTAAGCTCATTTCTGCTTATGTACCGGTATAAGAAAGAGGGTAAAGGCGTTTTAGTGAAAACGAATCCCAAAATCGATGACAAGTTCATAAAATACGTGGAAGAATTCAGTCCGGACAAAATATTCATCCTCGACATTGCAGATGTGGAGCAGGATTTCCTTGATAAAGTTCATCTCCCCGTGATTTGGATTGATCATCACGAGCTCGCGGAACGTTCAAAAGTGCACTATTTCAACCCCCGAAAACACGGCTCGAACGAGCCAACGTCTTACCTCTGCTATCAGGTCGTTCAGCAGGACCTTTGGATTGCCATGGCGGGAATTGTCGGAGACTGGTATTATCCGAAAGAGCTTGCTGAGCAATTCCGCAAGGAGTTTCCCGGATTATTGCCTGAGCATATAGCAACACCTGATGATGCGCTCTTTGAGACGGAGTTAGGAAATTTGATTCGCATCCTCGCATTTGCTTTAAAAGGATCCACAAAAAACGCAAACACATGTGTAAAAATACTGACAAGAATTCAGCATCCTGATGAGCTTTTGAAAAGCACTACACCCGCTGGCCAGTACATCCGAAGGCAGATTAAGGATATGTACGAGGAGTATGATATGCTGTTGAAAGAAGCATTAAAGCAGA